>CAKMZE010000013.1:5669-15364 GCA_929200295.1 uncultured Alphaproteobacteria bacterium | reverse complement strand
CTGAGAGCACGCGGTTCATATTCTCATAAACGCCAAAACGTTCCGCGTATTCTGCGACGACATTAATCCCCACCTCTTGGGCGAGACGGATCGTCATCAGGTTCCGTGATTGCTCAATCCCAGTACGCAGCGGTGTGGGACCATAGAATTTGTTGGATGCGTTTTGTGGGCGCCAGACCCCTTGGGGGGTGTTGATCTCAATCGGGGAATCCACAACGATTGTCGCTGGTGAATAGCCTGAATCTAATGCCGCGGCATAAACAAATGGCTTAAATGCAGATCCCGGCTGGCGGCGTGCCTGCGTCGCCCGGTTAAACACCGAATGCTGGTAGCTAAACCCACCCTGCATCGCGAGAACACGCCCTGTGTTCACGTCCATCGCCATAAATCCGCCCTGCACTTCGGGCACTTGCCGCAATGTCCAGCGAAGGAATGATCCATCGCTGTCAGTGGTCATGCGCCGCACATGCACCACGTCCCCAACCGTGAAATTATCCGCGAAGTTCCCACGCATCCATTCGATATCACGGCGCGGAACGACAAAAGGCTCAGCCGCAGTTTCTGTGATCTCTTCAATGCCAATACGCATCTCGCCCTCGGCGACCGCAAGGACTACCGCCGGATACCACGGGTTTTCCAATGCAATATCGCGCGCGACATTCACGTCAGAAAGGGCTGCGCGCCATGCGTCTTCAGACCCAAGGTTCTCAGTTGAAATCGTCTTGCCCGTGCCGCGCCAGCGCCCTTTACTGCGGTCAAAACTCTCTAATGCAAGCTGTAAAGATTGCGCTGCAATAACCTGTAATTCCTGATCAATTGTCGCACGGATCGCAAGGCCACCTGTAAAGAACTCATCCTCGCCAAAGTCGCGGCTCAGCTGGCGCCTGATCTCATCTGAAAAGTAATCACGCGGAGGTAATTCGGTACGGTAGCTATCAAAATCACCACCCTGCACTGTCCTAATCGGATCTGCGAGCGCCACATCATAGGCGGCTTGGTCCAAATACCCGTTTTCAAACATTTCGCGCAGAATGAAATTCCGGCGATCCATCGCAGCCTCACGGTTTTTTACCGGGTGATAGCTATAGGGTGCTTTGGGATGCACCGCGAGAAACGCAGCCTCGGCTGGTGACAGCTCGGCCAGGGTTTTGTTAAAATAGCTTTGCGCCGCAGCCGTCACCCCAAATGAGCGCACGCCAAGATCGATCTCATTGAGATACAGCTCAAGCACACCTTCTTTGCCCAACGTTTCTTCGAGGCGCGGCGCAAGGATGATCTCGCGGATTTTACGTTCAATCCCGGCAATGCCCGAGCGCGTGCCATCAAGCAGAAAGTTTTTCGCAACCTGCTGGGTAATCGTTGACGCACCACGCAAATCAGCGCCGCGTGATTGCACGGCTTCTACGAAAGCTGCCGCAATACCGCGCGGGTCATAGCCGCCATGGACATAAAAATTCTTATCCTCAGCAGAAATAAACGCGTGTTTCACGACATCGGGAATTTCCTCGGCCGGTGTAAAAAGCCGCCGTTCGGTTGCAAATTCATCGATAATTTGCCCCTCACCAGAATAAATCCGGCTAATTGTCTTTGGCGCGTATTGCGCCAAGACATCATAGGACGGCAAATCCCGGGCATAGAGAAAAAAGATCGCACCAAGGACAAGCGCGCCCATTGTGAGGCCCAAAGCAATCAGCGAAAAAATCCCGCCGAAGAAAGATAAAATAAAGCGCAGCACTGGCCCCAACCATTCATCATATATTTGTCGTGCTTATACGCATTGGATTAACAATGGTCAAAACCACAAATGCATGTTCGGGCTAGAAAGCGCCTGCTTTGATGGGGCTATTGGCGTACAAGCGGCGCGCGCGCGGCCTCATCCTCGGCCCAGCGCAATACGGCGTTTGTAATCCCTGCGACCAAAGGGGCGCGGCCCTTGCTGCTGCGCAGCGTCGTGCGATCGATCTGATCTGATAAAAACCCGCCCTCGATCAGCACCGACGGAAAATCAGCCGCCATTAAAACCGCCAAACGCCCCTCGCGACGCGGGCGCGAATTGAGCCGTGCATCCGCACCGCGGAAGCCTGCGATCAGCGCATCAGCAAACCTTTGCCCCGAAGGCGCGCTTTGGGCGCGTGCGAGATCCATCAAAACAGTCGCCACTTTGTCACCCTGCCCCGATAGATCAAGCCCACCAAGCAGATCGCTACGCTCATGCCGTTCGGCCATACGCGCGGCAGCAACATCGCTGCCATCTTGGTTGAGCGTGTAAACAGACGCGCCGCGCGCGTTGCCTTCTTCTAATGCATCAGCATGAAGCGAGATCAGCAAATCCGCCCCAGCATTCCGCGCAATCGTCATGCGCGCGCCAATGGGGACAAACACATCTGCATCACGCGTGAGCACCGCGCGCAGCTGCGGTTGACGGTTGATCGCATCCGCGACCTCGATACCCAGCGCCAGCATGAGGTCTGCCTCATGCACGCCGCCGCGTGTCGCACCGGGGTCAATACCCCCATGACCGGGATCGATGGCAATCGTAATCGGCCCCGCATCACGTGGCATCGGCTGGGGGATCGGCGTGGTCTCAGTGGCTAAAGGGTCGTCTTGACGCGCGGCGACGGCAAAGCTCTCATCAGTTGTTGGCGCCATGCGCACATTCAAATGTGCCGCCCCTGTGTTTGGGTCCACCATCATGCCAGCCGCAACTATTTTTAACGGTGCGACCAGATCAACACGCAGCCGCGACCACCCGTCTTGCACGCCCTCAAAAGCGACGCCACTGGCAAGATCGGCGTTTAACATCCCCGTTTGCGTGGCCTCGCCCCAGTCGACCTCGCGAAAATCAAGCACAAGCTGGCGTGGGTTATCCAATGTCAAAACCCGGTAGGGCACGGCTTGGCTCAAATATAGATCTACAACGAGATCGCCCGCCTCATCACGCACTTGGCTTTGCCCGATGTTCAAACGTGCAAGACCACTAAAATCCTGCGCAAAGCTGGGTGCCGCACATAACATAAGCAGCGTGATCAGCATACGCAGCATCATCGGCGCGTCTCCATAAAGCGGGCTAATCTTTCTAACCCTTCGGTGATATCGTCGCGACCTCTTGCATATGAGAACCGTAGCCAATGGTGGCCATGTGCTGGGTCAAAATCCAAGCCGGGCGTCACAGCAACCCCCGCATGCTCAAGGATATCGGCCGCAAAAGAAAGGCTATCATCTGTGTAATCGGATACATCTACATAGATATAGAACGCCCCATCGGGGGGCGCAAACTTTGTAAACCCAATGGCCTGAAGCCCTGCGATCATCGCATCCCGGTTATCGCGGTACACCTCAATGTTTTCTGCCAGCTCATCGTGACAGCCCATCGCATGTAGCGCGAGCCGCTGCGATCCATGCGACGCGCAGATAAACATATTCTGTGCAAGGCGTTCCACCTGGCGCACGTGATCTTGTGGCACAACCATCCACCCCACGCGCCAGCCCGTCATTGAAAAGTATTTCGAGAACGAATTGACCACATAGGCCTCATCCGTGACCTGTAATGCCGACACTGGCGCATGGGCATATTCAATGCCGTGATAGATTTCGTCCGAAATCAACGCCGTATCCTGCGCAATACACGCCTCGGATAATGCTGAAAGCGCCCGCTTATCTAGCATCGTCCCTGTCGGGTTTGCTGGCGAGGCGATGATCAACCCATCAAGGTTATGTTCTGCCACATCTGAGGCAAGCGGCTGAAACCGTTGCGCAAGCGTCGTTGGGATATCCACAGCATTCAGCCCCATACCGCGCAGAATCTGCCTGTATGACGGATAGGAAGGTGTGCCCAAACCAACACGCTCACCATTATCGAACAGGGCACTAAACGCTAAAACGAACGCACCCGATGCGCCTGCCGTCACCACCACACGCGCGGGATCAAGATCAACATCATACCATGCGCGGGTATGCTGAGCGATGCGTGCCCGCAATTCAGGCAGGCCAAGGCCAACCGTATACCCCAATGGAGATGTCAAATCCTGCGCAAAGCGTTCTAACGCCGCTTTTGGGGCACCTGTTCCTGGCTGCCCGACCTCCATATGAATGATGTGACGGCCTGCGGCCTCGGCCTTGCGCGCGGCCTCCATCACATCCATCACAATAAAAGGATCAACATCGCCCCTTTTTGAACGCCGCATCAGCACCTCGTCATTCGCTTTTACACCCTTTTGCCGTGTTGGCGGCTCTGACACAATGCCGCTTGGCAAAACATTGCGAACATGTTCTCTATGGAAAGCAGATTTAGGAAGGCATCAGCAATGTTATTTCGACGAACTCTTGCGCTCATGGCGCTTCTTGGCGCACCTCTATCTGCGCAAGAGATGGCAGATGCAGAACGTGATGCCTTCCGCGCAGAGGTCCGTGCCTACCTATTAGAAAACCAAGAGGGGCCGATGGACGCAATTGCGGTTCTCGAAACGCGTCGTGAAGCGGCAGAGGCACAATCAGATCAGATGTTGCTAAGCACCTATAATGATGCGCTCTTTTCTGATGGTCATTCCTACGTGGGCGGCAATCCAGAGGGCGACATCACAATTGTTGAGTTTATGGATTACCGCTGCGGGTACTGTAAACGCGCCTTTCCCGAGGTTGCAGAGCTTGTAGAAAACGATGGCAACATTCGCTACATTATTAAAGAGCTGCCAATTCTCGGAGAGCAATCCGTGCTCGCCGCGCGCTATGCAATGAGCGTGAAAAACATCGCCGGCGATGACGCCTATAAAACCATTCACGATACACTGATGGCGTTCCGTGGGGACGTGACAGATGCGAGCCTCTCTGAGCTGTCAGACATCTTTGGGTATGACCACGCAGCCATCCAATCGGAAATGAGCAGTGAGGCCGTCACCACAACCCTCGCTGAAAACCAAAGGCTTGCACAACAGTTGAATATCACTGGCACGCCCAGCTTTGTGTTCGCGGATCAAATGCTACGCGGCTATGTGCCATTGGCCGATATGCAAGCACTTGTGCGTGCCCATCGTGAGAACGCGGGCTAAAAAATTACGCGTCTTGCTCTTGTGCAAGTTCCACAGCTTTGCGTTCCACCTGCTCAACGATGTGTTCAACCATCTGTGCGTTGTCCATCTTATGGCTTTGTTTGCCCGCCAGATAGACCATCCCCGCGCCTGCGCCACCGCCCGTAAAGCCCACATCCGTCATAAGCGCCTCACCAGGGCCGTTTACAACACAGCCAATGATGCTCAGGCTCATTGGGGTTTTAATATGCTCTAACCGCTTTTCAAGGGTTTCCACGGTTTTGATCACATCAAACCCTTGCCGCGCGCATGAGGGGCACGAAATGATATTCACACCACGATGCCGTAGACCGAGGGACTTGAGGATCTCATAACCGACCTTCACCTCTTCGACCGGGTCCGCAGATAATGACACGCGGATTGTATCACCAATCCCCATCCACAGCAGATTGCCCAACCCAATCGCAGATTTGATCGTGCCAGAGGTCAGACCACCTGCCTCGGTTATCCCGAGATGAATAGGGGCATCAGTTTGCTCAGCCAATTGCTGATAGGCCGCTGCGGCCATAAAGACATCAGAGGCTTTACAGCTGATTTTAAATTCATGAAAATCATTGTCTTGCAGGATTTTGATATGATCCAACCCACTTTCAACCATCGCATCTGGGGTTGGCTCACCGTATTTATCAAGCAAGTGCTTTTCTAAACTGCCCGCATTCACCCCAATACGGATCGAACAGTTGTTGTCACGCGCCGCTTGGATCACCTCTTTGACACGCTTTTCGTCGCCAATGTTACCGGGATTAATCCGTAAGCAGGCGGCCCCTGCCTCAGCAGCTTCGATACCGCGTTTATAGTGGAAATGAATATCCGCCACGAGCGGAACATCCACGTTGCGCACAATCTCATGCAACGCCTTTGATGAGGCTTCATCAGGGACCGAAACGCGGACAATATCTGCACCTGCCTCTGTTGCGGCATTAATCTGTGCAACGGTTGCGGCCACATCAGTGGTCAGCGTATTCGTCATAGTTTGCACGGTGATCGGGCTATCCCCGCCCACGGGTACTGAACCGACCATAATCTTACGGCTTTCACGCCGGTAGATATTACGCCAAGGACGAATATGATTGAGCGACATTGATCAAAGCCTTTTGATGAAAGCATACGCTCAGCATGTAACCTGTGGATAGCTGCGCATCAATGAACATGCGCTGATCTGCGACACTTTGCAGTCTTATTCAGTGCCAGCCGTCGTATTGACCTCGGCAAAGCGGATAACATCAGACAGTTCTTGATCTGCCTCAATATCAGCCTGCGTATAGCTGGCTGTCACATTATCGATGGACAATGCGACGTTTGACGTCACTTGACCACGTGGGCCAACGGGGCCGTAATGTACACCGTTCACCGCAAAATACACCGCGCCACTTTCACCGATGCGCAATGTTGCAGGGTCTTCTGTCGCGGGGGCCGTATAGGTATCCCCCGGCTCCATCACGGCTTCATAGATCACAGAGCCATCAGCCGAGCGGACACGCACCCATGCAGGGCGTACCGCAACTAGCGTAACCTCAGGTGCTGCATCTTGCAGCACTTGCAGAATATCAGCATTCGTCGGCGTTAATGCAGCTAATCTTTCTTCGACGATCCCATCAAAGGAAGGCGCTACATCCATTGGCCGCGCAGCAAACGCACCAATGCTATCAGGGTTTAACGATGCAATCGGCGCATCGCGCGCCACAAAAACAGGCACATCCAAGGCTTGTGGACGGTAGAGACGATCCAACGCTTCAACACTTGGTGTGGTAAGCTGTGCAAGTGATGTATCATCCTCGGATGCGGCGGCGATACCGCCACCAGCCAATGGATCAATACGCGACACAACTGTCGGTGTCTGCTCAATGGGCGCAAACTGAACGCGCTGCACCTCTTGCAACACGGTCCAGCCGCCATATCCCAAACCGCTGATCAAAATCAAAAGCAGGGCAATCGATCCAATCGCGCCGGGTTCGACACGGCTTAGTACAGCCTCGCCTGACGGGATATACGGTGTTGTCGGTGCGACGAAAATATCGTCCCCCTCAGAAGAGGCGATCAAGCCGCCGACCTTTTTGTTTGAAGACGCTTCTGCCGACATGCCATGCGATGTCGCAAAGCCGCTTTCTTCGCAGAACGTATCAAATGCCCAATCTGGGTCCATATTCAGATAGCGTGCGTATGAGCGCACATAGCCCGCAATAAAGCCGGGCGTGTCAAAGGCGCTTGGGTCCGCATTTTCAATCGCTGCAATGTAGGCGGCTTTGATCTTAAGCTCGCGTTGCACATCCAGCAGGCTTTTGCCCATGGTTGCCCGCTCGCCCCGCATCAGGTCACCAAGACGCAGCTCGAAGCCGTCAAACCCATTTTGGGCGACGTCCTCCTCAGCTACTCTCGCGCGTCTGAAGCTCTTTACGATCATAATTGCAGATACCACCTTGCCCCATGTGCAAGAGTTTTCGATTCGAATCCCCTACACTTCCTTTAGAAACGTTTAACACAAACAACAAGTCTTTGCATCCGGGGAAAATTTATGCCGTTAACTCGGCACGATTCAGCGCACAGTGAGACCAGAGTGTATCCAGTGCGGAAACAATGCGATCCATTTCCTCGGGACCGTGTACAGGAGATGGGGTAAAGCGCAACCTTTCCGTGCCGCGCGGCACGGTCGGGAAGTTAATAGGTTGTACGTAGATCCCATGATCCTGCAAAAGCATGTCAGATAATTTTTGTGTATGCACCGGATCACCCACAATCAAAGGCACAATATGGCTGCCGTGATCAATTATAGGTAGCCCAAGCCCCTTAAGCCGCAGCTTAAGAATCGCCGCTTGGGTTTGATGCGCATCACGCAATGCCTGATCCGTTTTCAAATGCGCCACAGACGCCGCAGCACCAGCGGCCACAGCAGGCGGCAGCGATGTGGTAAAGATAAAGCCCGGCGCATAGGACCGGATCGCATCGCACATCTTAGCTGAGGCTGCGATATAGCCGCCCATAACGCCATACGCCTTGGCCAGTGTGCCATTGATAATGTCGATGCGCCCTAACAGGCCATCGCGCTCAGCAATCCCACCGCCGCGTGGGCCGTACATACCAACCGCATGGACCTCATCAAGATAGGTCAATGCGCCAAACTCTTGTGCAAGATCACAAATCTCGGCAAGCCGGCCAAAATCCCCATCCATCGAATAAATCGATTCAAAGGCGATCAGCTTTGGCGCTGCGGGATCATCTGCCGCAATGAGCGCGCGAAGATGATCAACGTCATTGTGCCGGAATATCCGTTTTGCGCCGCCATTGCGCCGCACACCTTCGATCATCGACGCATGATTAAGCGCATCAGAATAAATGATCAGCCCCGGAAACAGCTTTGGCAGCGTCGAAAGCGTGGCATCATTCGCGATATAAGCGGATGTAAAAAGCAACGCGGCCTCTTTGTGGTGCAAATCCGCAAGCTCGGCCTCAAGCGCACGATGATACACTGTTGTGCCCGAGATATTGCGCGTCCCGCCGGAGCCTGCCCCTGTCGCGTCAATCGCGTCATGCATGGCCGCCAAAACAACCGGGTGCTGCCCCATGCCCAGATAGTCATTGCCACACCACACGGTCACCGGGGCAACTGATCCATCCGGCTTGGTCCATTGGGCCTGCGGGAAATGGCCACGCGTGCGCTCAATATCAATGAACGTGCGATAGCGCCCTTCATCATGCAAACGCGCAATCGCTTGATCAAGCTGCGTATTGTAATCCAAAGCCTGCATTCCTTTCCGGGCAATGCCAGCACGCAGCCAGCATCAGACATATGTTTCTACATAGCGCTTCGTTTCATCAGGGACAATATCCGCATCATCGCTTTGGACAATTTGCCTCATCTGCGTTTTCAACCTGAAATATTGATAAGAGATTGCGATCTGCGCGCATTTGCCATCAGATACGCATAACTTAGCCCATCTCTAGATAAGGACCCAACGCCAATGTCTCTTGACCCTGTGCTCGCCCAGATTGATGCTGATCTGCCAAATGCAACAAACCGCCTGTGTGAATTGCTGCGCATCCCGTCAATCTCGACCGATCCCGCCTATGCCGCCCATTGCCAAACTGCCGCTGACTGGCTCGTCGCGGATCTCACCAGCATCGGCTTTGCCGCAGATAAGCGCAGCACGCCAGGCCATCCGATTGTGATGGGCAAAAATGACAGCGACGGACCGCATCTGCTGTTTTACGGACATTACGACGTGCAACCGGTTGATCCGCTTGATCTGTGGGACAACGACCCGTTTGATCCGCAGCTCGAGGACACGCCAAATGGCACGGTCATTCGCGGGCGCGGCTCATCCGATGACAAGGGGCAGTTGATGACCTTTGTTGAGGCCTGCCGCGCGTGGGTCGCGGTGCATGGCGCGCTGCCTTGCCAGATCTCGATGTTCTTTGAGGGCGAAGAAGAATCAGGCTCGCCCTCTCTCGTCCCCTTTATGCGCGAAAACGCAGATGAGCTGCGCGCCGATGTGGCGCTGATCTGCGACACAGGGCTTTATGGCGACAGCACCCCGGCGATCATCACCCAGCTGCGCGGGCTCTTGGGCGAGGAGATCACCATCACCTGCCCGAACCAAGACCTGCATTCCGGCA
>CAKMZE010000013.1:2015-5659 GCA_929200295.1 uncultured Alphaproteobacteria bacterium | reverse complement strand
CGCCATGAACCCCGCGCGGGTCCTTGCACGGATCATCGCCGCCCTCCACGATGACCAGGGCCGGATCACCGTGCCCGATTTCTACGATGGCGTGCCAGAGCTTTCCAATGAGCTCGCTGCCAGCTGGGACGATCTGAAATTCGATCACAAAGCGTTCTTGGGAGAGGTCGGCCTGAGCGTACCCGCAGGTGAAACAGGCCGCCGCCCGCTTGAGATGATCTGGTCACGCCCCACATGCGAGGTCAATGGCATGATCTCGGGCTATACCGGCGATGGGTTTAAGACGGTGCTGCCGTCACAAGCCAGCGCAAAAATCAGTTTCCGCCTCGTTGGCACGCAAAACCCAGACAGTATCCGCGAAAACTTTCGCGCGATGGTGCGCCGCATGGTGCCCGATGATTGTGAGGTGCATTTTCACGGGCATGGCGCGGGGCCGGCAGGGCAAATGAGCACAACGCACCCAGCATTTGACAAGGCGCGCAAGGCATTATCAGACGAATGGCCCAATCCTGCGGCCTATGTGGGCTGCGGCGGGTCGATCCCCGTGGCGGGGCATTTCAAACAAATCCTCGATATGGATGCGATGCTCATCGGCTTTGGCAAGGATGACCATCAGGTACATTCCCCGCATGAAAAATACGACCTGAGCAGTTTTCACAAAGGCATCCGCTCATGGGCGCGTATCTTGGCGTCACTGAGCACATAAAGAGGGGGATAAAGCATGGCAGATAGTGACGAGATGACAGAGGACGCGCGCGCAGCCTTTGCCCGCGCGCAGGAAAAGATCGCGCAGGCCAAGGCCGAAGGCGCAACAAAGCTGGATCTGTCTGGTGCGCCGCTTGGTGAGGGCATCCTATCCGCCCTCACCACCCTGCCTCCAGAGATCACGGGACTGCTCGCGCTGCAAAACCTCAATCTCTGGGGTACGCAGGTCACAGATATCACACCTCTCACCTCGCTGACCACGTTGCAATCCCTCCACCTCACGCGCACGCAGGTTTCAGATTTGCGGCCTTTGCTGGCCCTCAGCCTGCTATGGGACAAGGCTGGGGAAAATGCGCCAACTAACCCTGTCTGGGCCATCGGGTATCAGGGCACTCCAGCCACAAAGGCAGACCCTGTGCTGAAGGCATTGTCTAAAATTCAAGATTACAAAGAACGCACCCAGAAAACTCGCGCGCATCTCCTAACCCTGCCGGGCTGGCCCGATCCACTGCCATGGGCGCTACCCGACACAGCCCCCAAAGACCCGCCGTCAGACCCGCCCCAGCCAGAGGGGCCAGAGCGTGTTATCATCCAAAACGGCAAGCTCGACCGCGCAACTAGCAGCCCCACGGCTGCGGATCTTTCGGATCCGATCAAAACAACGCTATACGGACAAATCCCCGACGCTGCCGATGCGCTCGCGCGTTATGGCAACCGTTTCCCCGAGGTTGCGGCCTCGTCTCAGGCGATTGCTGATTTGGCAAAAATCCCATTTGATCAGGCCGACCTGCTATCCCTGCATACCCATACCCGTGCATTGCAAGACGCGCGGCGTCAAGACGACCGCAAGCCAGAGGCAGAGCGGCTAGACCCAGATTGCCGCCGCGCCCTGAACCGATTGCTTGATCTCACCCCGCCAGTGACATTGGGCAACCCACAGGTCGAAGATTATGAGACGCGATTGGCGCGGTTTGCGCAAGTCGCAACACCCGAAACAGCATCGCGCGGTGAAGAGCTGATTCTTAATCACCTTTCGACCTCATACACCATCACGACCGAGGCGTTACGCTTGGACGCAAGCGTGATGAGATCCGCCGGACCCGAGGATGGCCGCGCACCTGCCAAACGCGCGATGTCGCAGCAGGTTGTTATAGCGCTAAGTTTTGCTGCGGGCGCTGTCGTTGATGGGGCCTTGGGTTCTATCGGTAGCGAGCTTACCGCAGCCGCTGGCCCATGGCTGATCGCCCAAAAAGACGCCATCATCGCCGCGTCCCAAGGCTGGGACATGACATTCGCGGTATGGGTCAAAGACATGCTCACACGGCTAGTGCTTGCCGCAAAATGATACATAGTAAGGGGGTAAGTGGCGCGGTTGACGGGGCTCGAACCCGCGACCCCCGGCGTGACAGGCCGGTACTCTAACCAGCTGAGCTACAACCGCGCGCTTGCATTCCGATCATCCGACCGAACGTGTAGGGCTTCTATGCGGCGCACATCTCTGCGTCAAGCGGTCAAAGTATGAAAAAGCAACATCTGCTAAACACTGTGTAAATTGTGGTATCATATCGGCACATGCCGCTGCGCAAATTGGTGGCGGATGCCACAGCGAAACCTGCGGGCATTGGTCTGTGTCAGCGGGGGAAATGGTGGGTCGTGAGAGGCTCGAACTCCCGACATCTTCGGTGTAAACGAAGCGCTCTACCAACTGAGCTAACGACCCGACAACGCATCGTTTAGACGAAGCTTTTTATAAGTGCAAGGTCAAGTCAGCAAGTTTTGCTGTCCATTTTTCAGATGATACACGCAACCCTGCCCGCCATGGGGTGATGAGCCCGTCACCGCGGCCTCACCTGCGATGATTTGGCGGATCATGCGGCTGGTGATTCCATGGGTCACAAGAACGCTCGGCCCGGTGAGATCGGCCAGAAACGCACGGCAGCGCGCCTGAAGTGCCGCGAACCCCTCGCCCCCCGGCGCCAGCTCGTATTGCGCCGTGATCGGGTCCATCCCATCGGGGACGGGCAGCGTGTCTCGCGAAAGCCCCGCCCATTCGCCCACGTCGATCTCACACAGCCGTGCATCGGTGTGGATCATGGCGGCCACATCAGATAGCGCAATCCCCGCCGTTTGAATAGCGCGCGCCTGCGGGCTGGACATATAAGCGAACCCGGTCAAATCGCAGCGCCCGAGAATTTCGCCCTGTCTGGCCGCTTGGTGTTTACCTTTTTCGGTCAAAGGCGAATTAAGCGCGCCCTGCATCCGGTTTTCCGCATTCCAACGGGTTTCACCATGGCGCAGGATATAAAGCTCTGGGTATTGCATCACATGGAGCGGCCTTTGATGGCATCACGGATGCTGTGCATTTTCATCTCAAAATCAATCGTCCTTGGGCGTTCTGATCTTTACGGTCAAGGCGCGCACGCCATCGCCCACATCTTTGGCGTTTTGCAGTTTGATCTTACCCAAGGGGGGGAGCTGCAATTCTTCATCATTTTCAAGCGCCTCGGCCAGTAGCGCGAGAAACGCATCGACCACAGGCTTCACATGGTTTTTATTCTGATCGCTCGCCAAAACGACGCGGTCAATCATGTCAGGTTTTTTGATGACTTGCTTGACTTGCTGCACTTGGATGCGCGGCTGGGATGCCTCGACCACTTTGTCTTCTTGTGGCGGCACAGGCTTAACCTGCGCAGCCTGCGGCACCACGACGACTTTTGCGACCGGTACTTTTTGCGGACTCGCCGTCAAAACGATTGATTGCGGGCCAGGTTTTTTAGTCTGTTCTGAATCCTGATCGGTCACCGTCGTCTCCAAAGCATTGTCACAATAAAACCAGTCTCGCATGGTTTATCACCGATGTTAAGGCAGCTGCGTGACATTCTAAAGACGCAAAAGGCCCCCGGAATGGGGGCCTTTACGCGTTTTTACAACAGTTCCGA
>CAKMZE010000013.1:0-2005 GCA_929200295.1 uncultured Alphaproteobacteria bacterium | reverse complement strand
CCAGCCGCAAGCGCTGCTTTTGCAGCGGCGGCTTCCTCTGCGGCCTCATCCCATTCAATCGGCTCAGGCTGGCGCACAAGCGCGTGCGAGAGCACTTCGGACACATGTTTGACCGGGATAATCGTCAGCCCCTCTTTAACATTGTCAGGGATGTCAGGAAGGTCCTTTTCATTATCTTGCGGGATCAAAACCGTGGTAATACCCCCGCGCAGAGCCGCCAAAAGCTTTTCTTTCAAGCCACCAATGGGCATAGCATTGCCACGCAACGACACCTCACCCGTCATCGCAATATCCTTGCGCACTGGGATTTTTGTCAACACAGACACGATGGATGTCACCATTGCCAGACCAGCAGATGGTCCGTCTTTTGGTGTGGCCCCATCAGGGACGTGCACGTGGATATCAAGATTATCAAACTTTGGCGGTTTGACACCGATCTCAGGTGCGATTGAGCGGACATAAGACGACGCCGCATCAATCGACTCTTTCATCACATCGCCGAGCTTACCCGTTGTTTTCATGCGCCCTTTTCCAGGTAAACGCAGGGCCTCGATGTTCAGCAGTTCACCCCCAACCGACGTCCAGGCAAGCCCTGTCACAACACCGATCTGGTCTTCCTCTTCAGCCAATCCAAAGCGATGCTTTTCAACGCCCAAGAAATCTGTGAGGTTCTCGTCTGTGCCCGCCCCCTTTTTGGTTTCGCCCTTCACGATTTGCGTTACCGCTTTGCGGGCAACTTTGGCAAGCTCACGCTCCATGTTCCGCACGCCAGCCTCGCGGGTATACACACGAACCATCGCAGTGAGCGCATCGTCAGAGACACTGAACTCGGCCGGTTTCAGACCATGGTTTTTCATCACCTTCGGCAAAAGATGCTGGCGCGCGATCTCGCGCTTTTCATCTTCTGTATAGCCAGACAGGCTGATGATCTCCATACGGTCCAAAAGCGGGCCAGGCATGTTGTACGAGTTTGATGTTGTCAGGAACATCACATTCGAAAGATCATATTCGACCTCAAGGTAGTGATCGACAAAGGTGCTGTTCTGTTCAGGGTCGAGCACTTCCAACATCGCTGACGCCGGATCACCACGGAAATCTTGCCCCATTTTATCAATCTCATCGAGCAAGATCAGAGGGTTCGTCGTCTTGGCTTTTTTCAACGCTTGAATGATCTTACCGGGCATAGAGCCGATATAAGTACGCCTGTGACCGCGAATTTCAGATTCGTCCCGGACCCCGCCTAGCGAGATACGGATAAACTCGCGTCCCGTTGCCTTTGCCACTGATTTGCCCAGTGACGTCTTACCGACCCCCGGAGGGCCAACAAGACACATGATCGGGCCTTTCAGCTTTTTCGAGCGTTGTTGCACTGCCAAATACTCGACAATGCGTTCTTTGACTTTTTCCAAGCCATAGTGATCATCATCAAGCACCTTTTGCGCAGCGCCTAGGTTCTTTTTCGTGCGGGATTTCACACCCCATGGCACCGCCAAAATCCAATCGAGATAATTGCGTACAACAGTCGCCTCGGCAGACATAGGCGACATATTTTTCAGCTTTTTCAGCTCGCCATCAACCTTTTCGCGCGCTTCTTTCGACAGCTTGGTCTCATTGATCCGCGCCTCAAGCTCGGCGACTTCATTTTGGCCTTCCTCACCATCGCCTAGTTCCTTTTGAATGGCCTTCATTTGCTCATTCAAATAATACTCGCGCTGGGTGCGCTCCATCTGGGTTTTGACGCGCGTTTTGATCTTTTTCTCGACAGACAGCGCCGAAAGCTCACCGCGCATCAAGCCGTAAACCTTTTCCAGACGCTCAGATACGATCAGCGTTTCAAGCAGATCCTGCTTTTGCTGCACATCAACGCCCAAATGCCCCGCGACAAGATCCGCGAGCTTGGCAGGTTCACTGGCATCAGAAATGGCGGCCATCGCCTCTTCTGGGATGTTCTTTTTAACCTTCGCATAGCGTTCAAATTCGGTCGCGACAGAGCCTAATAGCGCGT
>CAKMZE010000012.1:20029-33537 GCA_929200295.1 uncultured Alphaproteobacteria bacterium | reverse complement strand
CGGCATTCTCGGGACATTGGCGATCCTTGATGCCTCCGGTTAAAGGCTGGACGCTTTCATCACTCATCCTCGAACATTTCCACCTGATCATCATCCCCATCTGTGTCTTCCATCTCATCATTAAGCTGCGCTGTGCCAGGCGGTGGGCGATTGTCCAAAAGTCCAGCTGAGCGCAATTCTTGCAGCCCAGGCAAGTCGCGCGCGTTTTCGAGGCCGAAATGATCGAGGAAGGCTTCGGTTACAACAAACGTCACAGGACGGCCCGGCGACATGCGCCGCCTACCAAAGCGGATCCATTCCATTTCAATCAGCTGATCAATTGTCCCGCGGCTCACGCTCACGCCGCGGATCTCTTCGATTTCGGCGCGGGTCACAGGCTGATGATAGGCAATAATGGCCAAGGTTTCGATTGCAGCGCGCGAAAGCTTGCGCACTTCAACCGTTTCTTTTTGCATCAAAAACCCAAGATCCGGTGCCGTGCGAAACGCCCATGCATTGTCAATTTTGGTTAATGCCACACCGCGCCCCGCATAGCGTTTACGCAGATGCACCATTGCCTCACTTGGGTCAGACCCATGCGGCATACGTCCTGCGAGCTCTTTGACGGTCACAGGCTCTGCTGTTGCAAAGAGGATCGCTTCGACCATGCGCTCTTGCTCGGCCATTGGTGGGGCTTCAAAAAGGCTATCGTTTTCAGCTGCGGCCATCGTTAGGGTCTCTCTTGCGAATTTGAATCGGAGCAAAGGTATCCCCTTGCCGGATTTCGATTTTACCTTCTTTGGCAAGCTCTAGAGATGCCGCAAAGGTTGATGCTGTGCTTGAACGTGCGCGCACTGGGTTAGTGAGCCAATCATCTGGCATATAGCTTGCGATATCGGTCCAGTCGCCTGCAAAGCCAATCAGATGGCGCATACGTTCAAGCGCTTGTTCCATTGTCACGACCGCCTCGCGATCCATGACAAAGGGGCGGAACTCATCCTTGGTGCGGATCCGCGCGTAGCCTTGCATCAGATCAAGGAGCGTCGCCGTATATGTGACACGCCGCACACGTGCCACATCTTCGGTAACCCCGCGCGCGAAAAAGTCACGCCCCAATTGATCGCGCGCCATCAGCTTTGCCGCTGCATCGCGCATCGCTGATAAGCGTTCGAGCTGGAAGGCCAGGTGAGCGGCGAGCTCTTCGCCTGAGGGGCCTTCTTCTGTGGGGTCAGGTGGCAAGAGGAGCCGCGATTTTAGAAACGCGAGCCAAGCCGCCATCACAAGGTAATCAGCCGCCAGTTCAAGCCGCAATTGTTTGGCCTGTTCAACGAACGCAAGGTATTGTTCAGCCAAGGCCAAAATAGAGATTTGCCGCAGATCGACCTTTTGCGTACGCGAAAGCGTCAACAACAGATCAAGCGGGCCCTCATAAGCCCCCACATCCACAATCAGCGCTTCGGCCGCGAGCCGTTCACTGACTGAGATCGTATCCTCTTGAAACTCTGTATCCGCCATTCGCACTCATCCCAGAAGCGCTTTAAACTCCGCTTCATAGGCTGCAATGTCAATGTCATCTGGCGGTTTTCGGAGATTTAATGCGCGATTTGCGCGGTCATCTGCGTGTTGCGTCATCGGGTGACATGCCTCAGCCACCACGCGCATCTCATTAAGCTTACCGTTACAATGCAAAACAAGATCACATCCGGCAGCAAGCGTGGCGGTCGCACGTTCAGCAGGGGTGCCTGAGAGGGCTTCCATTGATAAATCATCCGACATGAGCAGACCATCAAAACCAATCTCGCTGCGGATCATGTTGATCATTTTTGCAGATGTCGTTGCTGGGGCGGTTTCATCAATCGCATCAAAAACAATATGCGCGGTCATTCCCATGGCCATGTGCTTGAGCTGTCGGAAGGGCGCAAAATCACGTTCAGTCAGATCAGCTGGTGATACAGACACCCGAGGCAATGCCAAATGGCTATCCACAGCGGCCCGCCCATATCCGGGGATATGCTTTAAGACAGGCAGCACCCCCCCATCGATTAACGCTGCAGCACAGATATTCGCCGCCTCAACAACGGTCTCAATATCTGATCCATAGAGCCTGTTTTTCAAAACAGGATGCGTTTGCGGCTCAACCAGATCGGCAAGTGGTGCGCAATTGACATCAATACCAACGTCATACAGCTCAGCCGCAATCAACCGGTTGCGTAAATATTGCGCACGCATGGGGTCGCGTGCACGCAGCATTTGATCGTATGCGGGTAAATAGGCCCGCCAATGCGGCGGTGACATCCGCTGAACGCGCCCGCCTTCTTGATCGATGAGGATCGGTGCTTGCCATCCCACGGCATCACGCAACGATGATGTGAGTGATTTCAGCTGCTGAGGGTCAGAGATGTTGCGCGCAAACAGGATAAACCCAAATGGATCAACCGCCCGAAAGAACGCGTGTTCAGCTTTGGTGAGATGTGTACCTTCGCAGCCAAGGATGACTGCGCGATTTGGCATCTAGCGCGCCACGACAGGGATACAGTCCACCTGCCCTGCGGCCATTGCGGCACAGAACCTGCGTGCATCACCTGTTGTATCAAAACCAGCGGCGCGCAAACGGTAGAATGTCTGACCGCCACTTTTTGCCTCTTGGATCACTTGGGTTTTGGTGGTGAGATAGCTGTCGAATTTATTCAGCAGATTACCCCACTGCAATGCCGCCTGCTCAGCTGATGGGAATGCGCCAAGCTGGACCAAAATCGTCCCTTTCGGCACTTGCGCGGATAAAAGTGCCGCCGTTTCTGATTGTGCAGGTGCGGTTTCAGCAACAGCAAGTGCGAGAGCCGCCGCAACCGCTGAGTTATCGACGCTTGGTGCTGTTTGCGCACTTGAGACGCGTGCAGGGCGCAGTGCCGGACGGATTGAGACCGCAACACCCGGGACAGATGCAGACACAGCACCAGAATCTGTCGTTTCTTCTGCAACGGCCTGCCCATCAAGCGTAACTTGCGGTGGGATATCTTCGCCCGGTGCAAGCTCGCTTAGTGGCTGAGAGCGCGCGGCCAGCATTTCAGCCAGTGCGAGCAAATCTTCTGCGCTCATTGGACCGCTGGGTTGTTCCGGTTCGACCTCAATGCGTGCTTCTTGTAGCGTTTCTTCGGCTTGCGTATCTGCAACGCGCGGTTCAGCGGCCTCGGCCAATGGTTGGGCCGCTAATTCATCTTGGGACAGTTCCGTTGTCGCGGGTGCAAGATAGAGCGTATCTTCAGGATCAGCCGCCTCGCCCTCTGCGGCGATTGTATTGACAGAAAGCCCCGCATGCAGAGCAAGATCACCACCGGGGTCCTCGGGTGCCACGCGCATATCGCCTTGCAATGCGCGTACAACTGGTACGCCCGAAACATCACGTTGGATCAACTGGTATGCCCAAATGATAATCCCAACAACCAGCACAAGAGATACAATTGCACCTGCAATATTCACGATCATTGCAGGACGTGTAAAAGTCGGACTCTGGGTGCCCTGTTCGAAATAAACTGCCATCACTCTGCCTCTTGTCGATCTCTCATTTCACGGAGACCGATCATGCGTTCTTATGTGCGCCCAAAGTGTGTGCGTTATCGCATCTCATCAACAGGCGTTACACCCAAAATACCAAGCCCGTGCGAAATCACAATGGATACAGCACTGGCAAGTGCAATTTTGGATTGAGATGTGGCAATATCGCCCGCTTGGATGAAACGGAGCGTCTCATCATCATTGCCACGATTCCATAAGCTATGAAATTCTGATGCAAGATCATAGAGATAAAAGGCGATCTTATGTGGTTCATGCCCCTTGGCTGCGATCTCAACAATCCGTGGCCATTCTGCGATTTTCTTGATCAATGCGATTTCAGCGGCATGATCCAGCTTTGAAAAATCAGCCGCCGCTAATGCTGCATCATCTACGGTGATGCCTTCGTCCCCTGCCTTGCGCAGCACTGATTTAACCCGCGCATGGGCATATTGCACATAAAATACCGGGTTATCTTTGGATTGCTCTGTGACCTTGTCGAAATCAAAATCCAAAGGCGCGTCGTTTTTACGTGTGAGCATGTGAAACCGCGTCACATCCGCGCCAACCTGTTCAACGACGTCGCGCAAGGTCACAAAGGTCCCTGCCCGTTTCGACATTTTAAACGGTGCGCCGTCTTTATACAGCTTCACGAGCTGTGTCAGTTTCACATCTAACGGCACGCGCTCATCAGATAGCGCTGAAACGGCTGCAACGATCCGCTTAACATAGCCGCCGTGATCCGCGCCAAAGACGTTGATAATCTGGTCAAAGCCCCGCAGGACCTTGTCATAATGATAGGCGATATCGGGTGCAAAGTAAGTCCATGAGCCGTCAGATTTCTGCACGGGTCTGTCAACATCATCGCCATGTTTTGTAGAACGAAACAGGGTTTGCTCGCGCGCTTCCCAATCTTCTGGCATTTTGCCTTTTGGTGGCTCAAGCGTGCCGCGATAGATCAAACCCTTTGCATCAAGCGCGGCGATCGCATCTTCGATCCGCCCCGTACCATAGAGCGATTTTTCAGAGAAAAAGACATCCATTTTGATACCAAGCTGCGCGAGATCCTCGCGGATCAGCTGCATCATCGCATCCGTGGCAAAGGCACGGATCTCTTCAAGCCAGTACTGTTCACCCTTGCCAACAAAGGCGTCGCCGACTTTGTCTTTAAGCGCTTGCCCAACCGGGATCAGATAATCGCCCGGGTAGGTTCCGTCCTCAAAGGCGACAGCCTGACCATGGGCTTCAAGATACCGCAGATAGACTGAACGCGCCAGCACATCGACCTGCGCACCGCCATCGTTCACGTAATATTCGCGGGTGATGTCGTAACCTGCATAATCCATCAGGCTCGCCAAGGCGTCACCAAAGACAGCCCCCCGCGTGTGACCAACATGCAAAGGCCCCGTAGGGTTGGCCGACACATATTCGACCATCATCTTTTGCCCCTGCCCCATATCGGACCGTCCGAAATTAGGCTCGTTCAGCACGGCTTTGACAACGCCCTGCCACACATCAGGCTTTAGGCGCATGTTGAGAAACCCAGGACCTGCCACATCCGCAGACACGATCCGAGGATCCGTGATCAGCTTTGCAGTCAAGGCCTCAGCAATCACCCGCGGGTTAGATTTTGCCGGTTTTGCAAGGACCATCGCAGCATTTGTGGCCATATCCCCATGGGCTGCATCGCGCGGCGGCTCAACCGAAACGTTGTCAAAGGACAACCCTTCGGGCAAAGCCCCCTCTGAGACGAGATCATCAAGGCACGTCAAAACGACAGTGCGGATATTGGAAAAGAGATTCATCGTATCATTCCTATGCGCGGCGTGGGAGTGATGTATCATTCCCCCAGCCAAGGTCAATCACAGCTTATGTGCTCTGCGGTTTGATCCCATCAGGCGCGCGCAAAGCGAGCAGACGCAGGTTGGCCGATTTTGTCAGCTCATCGCTGTTGCGGATGAATTTCACCGCGCCATTCTCCGCAATTTGCGCAATCAGATGGCACTCAGGGTTCGCTTCAATCCAATCGCTTAGGCCAAAGGTCTCGGTCAGGCCCGTCGTTGCAAAGCGCCACCCCTCTGCGATCATTTTCTCAAGTTCAGCATGGGATTTTTCTGGCCCAAAATGTCTGCCGCCCAAGGTGCTTGGCAATTGGTGGCGCGCGCTATCTGCTTTCTCGCGCAAAATCTGATAGACGTTATCGCGCCCGTATTCAGGCGCAAGATCCGTGGCCACGAGCGTGTTATAAGCATCATTATCCGTCGCCGCGATCAGCGTTTCATAGCGCATCAGCTCAAGCCGGTTTTCGGCGGCTTCGGACAAAATGTCACCTGAAAACGTTTCAAGCCCCTCAGCGCGCGCAGGTCGCAAATGGCTATAATTCAAATCCGCGACAAGAACGGGAACATCTGCATCGCGCAATGCAACCGCCATTGCAGTTGTCCATTTCGCGCCACCCACGATCAAAACCCCCGGCGTATCTGACGCCGTCAGCCCCAGAGCGCGTGCAAATGGCGATAAGGTGAACCCATGCAAAACAACCGTCGTCGCAACAAGCACAAAGGCAAGCGGTCCAATCAGCGCCGCATCCGCTATGCCCAAAGCCAAGAGCCGTTCACCAAAGAGCCCCGCCACAGCGACAAGAACAACACCGCGTGGTCCTGTGAACGCCACAAGGATCTGCTCTTTGATCGGCACGCCAGACCCCAGAAGTGAGATCATCACAGTGAGGGGTCGTGCAACAAGCACAACAAGAACGACAAACCAAATCGCGCGCGAATCCAGCTTGGCCAATGCCGCAAAATCAAGCCCCGCTGCGAGCAAGATAAACACGCCAGAGACCAAGAGCACGGTCGCGTGTTCTTTGAACCTGCGCAGCTCTACATAGCTGGGCAGATTTGCATTCGCGATCACGATCCCCATGATCGTAACGGCCAAAAGACCGCTTTCATGCAGCACATGATCAGAGAGGGCGAAAATACCCAATAGCAGCGCAAAGAGCACGGGCACTTTCATATATTCAGGGACAAGCCCGCGCTTAAAGCTGCGCGCCAGCCCCCATCCCGCGATCAACCCCAGCGCCGTCGCAACGAGCACGCCGATCACAAGGGTCATCGCGGCGGATGACATATCTACCGCCGTGTTCATGACCAATACAACTTCGAACGCGAGCACAGCTGCGAGCGCGCCAATTGGATCGTTGACGATTGCTTCCCATTGCAACAATGCCGCGGGCCTGCGCGACAGCCGCGCTGTGCGCAGTAATGGCGCAATCACAGTCGGTCCCGTCACGATCATAATGCCACCAAAAACGGCGGCACTTTCCCAGCTTACCCCTGCCCCATAGCGTAGGGCCAAAGTAGAGCTAATCCAACCAAGTGGTGCCCCGAGAAACACCAAACGCCGCACACCTTTCTGTGCATCTTGTAAGGCGTGGAAATTGAGGGTGAGCCCGCCCTCAAACAGGATAATAGCCACCGCGATTGAAATAATCGGCCCCATAAGCGGCCCGATGTCTCTGGCGGGGTCAAACACCCCCAGAACGGGGCCGATCAAAACACCTGCACCAAGCATCATCACAATGGCAGGCATGCGCAAACGCCACGCGAGCCATTGTGATCCAACGCCTAAAGCACCCACCAAGGCAAAAGCCATGACGGGTGCCATTGCATCTGTATGCTCGATGGCCATGGCCATGTCCCCTTCTTTGAATTGCAAGGTTTTGATATCTTACATCCGGCGAAGGGGAAAGTGGGTACAGTTAGCCCAACTGCACCTTAGGCGGTGAAGCGCGGCGCACGAGGGCAAGCCCACCCATTGCCGCGATCAACAGTGGTAAACCCGCAGGCAAAGGCACCGCCGCAACTGGATGCGCCAACCCAAATGTTACGTTATCCATTTCGTAGGTTTCAGCGAGACCACCACGATCACCGCTTTCAATCGCAAGCGAGCTAAACGATGTATCCGTAATAAAGCCGTAAAATGTTGGTTCATAGACCGCCAACTGCATATCAAGCTCATCCGCCCCATCAAGTGTGAACTTTAAGGATTGTCCATTTCCAACGGGAGACAAATCAAAATCTCCGCCCCATGCTGTCACACTCGTGTCAAAGCTCCATGTTGTGCTATCACCATCCATTGTGACCCTATCATACCACATCCCATCCTGAACCACGCCAACATCCGACGTGACGCCTAGCCCGGTCACAAACGCATTGTCCTCAAACTGCTCATTTGCGAAGGCTGTCATTGCTGCCTCAAAGGCATCGCGATCTGTGTAAAATGTTGTTGCGGATTGTGCGGGAGATGCAAAAGTAACCAACGCCGTAATTAACAGACCCCAAGATTTCTTGCCCATATCTGTGCTCTCATTTCTTCTTCGTTATGGCGCTTATTGTTTCCAAAACATGCGGAAACGTGCGCCTTGAGCACTCTAAATCAGATGGCACGGGCGAAAATTTGTTAACAATTTGTTAATTTAATTTAGATTGTGGCAACTCACACGACAATCAAACGTTCATATTCCTGAATTGCGAAACGATCTGTCATGCCAGAGATATAATCTGACACGATACGTGCAAGCGCGGTTTTGTCAGCGGCTGCGGCCACATCTTTGCGCCACTGCTTTGGCAGCTCATCCGTTTGATCTAAAAAGAACGGAAATAGCGCGTTGATCTTTGCCGTGACGTCTTCGCGCATTTGCACAACGGTTGGTGCGCGGTACATGCGGGTGAACAGAAATTCACGGATCACCTTCAGATCAGCCCAGAGCGCGGGCGTAAATGCGATCACCATGTGCCCCGCATTGCGTACGTCACCCACAGACGCAGGATTAAGCTCAGTTAGGTTGCGCTGGCTTACGCGGATCACATCCTCGACAAGGATACCAAAGAAACGGCGCAAAGCCTCGTGCCGGCGCCGATAATAATTCAACCCCGGATATTTGCGGTCCACCTCAGCAAAGCAATCTTGCAAGATCGGAAGTTCGGCCAAATCATCAGTGCTAAATAGCTCTGCGCGCAATCCATCATGAAGGTCGTGATTGTTGTAAGCAATGTCATCCGCCAGTGCGGCAACCTGCGCTTCAGCGCTTGCATGCGTTGTCAGCTCAAGATCATGGCGGGCATTATAGTCAGAAAGCGCAAATGGAATATCGCCTGTCACAGGTCCATTATGCTTTGCGATGCCTTCCAATGCCTCCCAAGTGAGGTTGAGCCCATCCCATTCGGCATAATGGCGTTCGAGATCTGTGACGATTTTCAACGCCTGCGCATTATGATCAAACCCACCGAATGGGGCCATCAACCTATTGAGCGCCTCTTCACCCGTGTGACCAAAGGGCGGATGGCCCAAATCATGCGCAAGCGCCACGGCCTCGGTCAATTCAACATTCAGATCAAGTGCCGCGGCCACAGTGCGGGCGACTTGTGCCACCTCAATCGAATGGGTCAAACGCGTGCGAAAATAATCGCCCTCGTGTTCAATAAACACCTGCGTCTTATGTTTGAGCCTGCGAAACGCAGACGAATGGATAATCCGATCCCGATCCCGTTGAAAAGACGAGCGAAAGAGGCTCTCTTCTTCGTGATATAACCGCCCGCGTATCGCGGCTGGATCTGTTGCAAAACGGGCTGCCATGTCCCTGCCCCTATGTCACGTGGCATCAGTCCCGTGATGCGCACTTGTTGCCTTTACCTTCTCACCCTATATGCTGAGATATGACAAACATATAGGCCTGATTATGCTGACATTGCCCCCCAAAGTCACGGAACGCGCATTCGCCCGCCTGTCAGAGATCGGTGCTGCATCCCAAGGCAAGGCATTGCGGGTGGCTGTTGAGGGTGGTGGATGCTCTGGCTTTCAGTATGAGATCAACCTTGATGATCCCAAAGAGGATGATCTTGTTCTTGAGGGGGCTGGTGAAAAGGTATTGGTTGATGCTGTGTCCCTGCCCTTTTTATCAGACGCGGTGATCGATTTCTCTGATGAGCTGATTGGCGCGCGGTTTGTGATCGAAAACCCCAATGCCACATCATCCTGCGGCTGCGGCACGTCATTTTCGATCTAAGCCTTGCCGCTATGACCGCTTGCCATCGCGATACGAACACGCGACAAGATAGGTAAATCCAGCGGCTGGGAGCGTCACATGAAAATCGCCACCTTTAACATCAATGGGGTCAAAGCCCGAATTGAGACATTGACGCAATGGCTCAAAGACAGCGCACCAGATGTCGCCTTGTTGCAAGAAATCAAATCTGTTGATGAAAATTTTCCACGCACAGTGTTCGAAGATCTCGGTTATAATGTCGAAACCCATGGGCAAAAAGGATTTAATGGCGTTGCGATCCTGTCAAAATACCCGCTTGAAGATGTGCAACGTGGGCTTCCCGGGGATGAGAACGACATCCAAGCCCGCTGGATCGAAGCCACGGTCGTTGGTGAAAAAGCGATCCGCATGTGCGGGCTCTATTTGCCAAATGGCAACCCCGTAGAATTGAACAGCGATGGCAGCCCACTGGATGGTGGGAAATATGCCTATAAAATGGATTGGATGGCGCGGCTTTATGCCCGCGCAGCTGAGCTGATCGCCGCCGAAGAACCTGCATTTATGGCAGGCGATTACAATATCATTCCGCAATGGGAAGATGCCAAAAACCCGGGCGACTGGACCGAGGACGCTTTGTACCGTCTCCCCTCAAGAGAGGCGTTTCGGCGCATCCTCAATCTAGGCTTCACAGAAGGGTTTCGCGCGCGTCATACTGGTGAGGGGCATTATTC
Source organism: uncultured Alphaproteobacteria bacterium (assembly GCA_929200295.1). Taxonomy (GTDB): domain Bacteria; phylum Pseudomonadota; class Alphaproteobacteria; order Rhodobacterales; family Rhodobacteraceae; genus Yoonia. Next base: position 23,232 of record CAKMZE010000012.1, on the reverse strand, counting down.
GTTTTGGGATTACCAAGCCGGGGCTTGGCAGCGTAATGATGGCATCCGCATTGATCATTTTCTGCTGACACCGCAATGCGCAGACCTGATGCAGAATTGCTGGATCGAAAGCGATATTCGTGGTCGCGAAAAACCCTCGGATCACGTGCCTGTTTGGGTTGATCTCGCCGCGTAACCGGACGTCATGCATCCAACGTGACATCATGGTCATAAAGCCATGATAAGCGGGATAAAAATGCATTTGGCGCAACCGCACCCAGCGTTTTCAATCCGATATGCGCGGCCCTGCGCTGTAGCCCTGACAAATGATAATTGCGCGCATTGCTATTGGCCGCCGCAATCGCGCATTCTACACGCGGTTGGCGGAGCGATTGATAGGTCGCAAAGGCCTGATCATAGTCAGCATATTCACCGCAACATTTTGCCAGCACATAGGCATCCTCTATCGCCATATTCGCCCCTTGCGCGAGAAACGGCAATGTGGGATGCGCAGCATCGCCCAGCAAAACCGCCCGTTCCTTATACCAGTTTTGCGCAATCTCATGCCGAAACAAGCCCCAAAGGAATGGCTCTTTCACACTATCGATCAGCATCTTATAACTCGGGTGAAAATCCGCAAAAGCCGCTTGTAAATTTGCGGGATCATCCGCATGAGACCACCCTTCAGCGGCCCAGCTCTCGCGCTCTTGGACGGCAACCAAATTGATCTGATTGTCCCCCAACGGATAAAGAACAACGTGCCGGCCAGGCCCCATCACAATATGCGCCTCTGGCGGCATCTCGCCCGGTATTATCGCGCGCCAGGCGACTTGGTTGGTAAAGAATGCTGGAGGTGCAGAAGATACAATACCGCGCCCCAGTGAATGTAGACCATCAGCAAAAACCGTAATATCAGCCTTTGCGGTTTTTTGTGTCCCGCCCTCTTGGTAAATCACTTCACCATAAGTGTTTAAACCTTTGGTTTCAGATCCAAATTTCAATTCCACACCGCGCGATATGCAGGCCTCAACCAGAAAATCCATCAGCTTTGCGCGATGGATAAACAGATACCGCGGGCGTTGCCCCGTTAAACCAAATCGCGTAATGCGGCGCCCCGATAAGCCATTCATCGGTACCACAGCGTCCGAAATGACACCCGCTTTCATCAGCGATTGCGATAGCCCGAATTCCCGAAAAACACGCATCGCATTGGGGGTGATTTGAATACCTGCACCCACCGCTTTAAAGGCTTTGGCTTTCTCAAAAACACAAACGCGCGCGCCTCGTTTCACGAAGGCGAGCGCGCATGTCAGACCGCCAACCCCACCACCTATGATGTTGATCGATGTGGCGTTCAGCTGCATATCAATCGTCGCGATGAACCTTTTCGCGACGCTCGTGGCGTTCTTGCGCTTCAAGGCTCATTGTTGCGATGGGACGCGCATCAAGGCGCTTAAGTGAAATCGGCTCGCCTGTGATCTCGCAGTAGCCGTATTCGCCCTCTTCAATACGGCGCAAGGCTGCATCAATTTTGCTCACGAGCTTACGCTGGCGGTCTCTGGTACGTAGTTCAAGCGCGCGATCTGTTTCCTCTGAGGCGCGATCAGCAATGTCAGGGATATTGCGCGTTTGGTCTTTCATACCAGCGACAGTGTCGCGGCTGTCATCCATCAGCTCGGATTTCCAATTCACGAGCTTGCGGCGAAAATATTCAATCTGGCGCTCGTTCATAAATGGCTCATCAGCCGCAGGTTTATAGTCTTCCGGCAGAAAAACCTCGTTTTTCATGTCAGCTCCCATTGTACACTCCACATGCGAGGCAACGCGTGCCTATCGCAGCCCCAAAAACTGATGCCCATGTACGCCTTTGCTAGCTATCTGTCACCCCCAAATCAGGTAATTGTCATGAGTTGCCAGTATGGCGATTAATGATACTGTGCGAAAAAACCAAAGGTCTGAAAATCAATGCAATTTACCGGAACCCAAAGCTATATCGCCACGGATGATCTGAAAATGGCTGTGAATGCCGCGATTACGCTTGAGCGACCATTACTCGTAAAAGGCGAGCCGGGCACTGGTAAGACAGAATTGGCAAAACATGTCAGCGCCGCATTGGACCTGCCAATGATTGAATGGCACATTAAATCCACCACCAAAGCACAACAGGGGCTTTATGAATATGACGCCGTCAGCCGCCTGCGCGACAGCCAGCTGGGCGATGAAAAAGTAAATGACGTCACACATTACATCCGCAAAGGCAAGCTGTGGCAGGCGTTTGAAGCAAGCGGCAAGGTTGTCTTGTTGATCGATGAAATTGACAAGGCGGACATCGAATTTCCGAATGATTTGCTGCAAGAGCTCGATAAAATGGCGTTTCACGTCTACGAAACAGGTGAGACCATAGCGGCCAAGCATCGCCCCGTTGTGATCATCACATCAAATAATGAAAAAGAACTGCCCGATGCGTTTTTGCGACGCTGCTTTTTCCATTATATCAGGTTCCCTGAGATTGAGACCCTACGCGAGATCGTGGCGGTGCATCACCCCGGGATCAAAGACAGTTTATTGACCACCGCATTGACCCAGTTTTACGAAATACGAGACACGCAAGGATTGAAGAAGAAGCCCTCGACATCCGAAGTGCTGGATTGGTTAAAGCTGCTTTTGGCGGAAGACATTTCACCAGAAGATCTTCGCGCAGATGGTGTGAACGCCCTGCCAAAACTTCATGGTGCTTTGCTCAAGAACGAACAAGATGTGCATCTTTTCGAACGGCTCGCATTTTTAGCACGTGGGCAGCGGTAAAGCCCGCTCTGTTATTAAAATCAAAATATTGTGGGTGGTGTTTCGGTTAGCACAAGACGCCTGAGTCTTCTGTGCAACGACTGCCTGTCAATCTGCGTATTATACAATTTATATCGTGATTACTCGCGTCTCTTCACACTAAATCAAACCACCCCAAGCAGTGTAACGCGCAAGCCAAACGCTCAAGAAGGGTCGCAGCCATAAGGCAGGGTTTGGCTGACGTACATGAGGAGAGTAAATAGTGACCACGGCATCAAAGCCAGTTGGTGGGGCATCACCATCTCTAACGCCTGATCAGGCCGTTAGGATAAGACCATTGCGCGCTGATGACCAAGATGAATGGCGCGTGCTTTGGACCGAATATTTAGCGTTTTATGAAACCTCTCTATCCGAGGATATTTATCAAACAACCTTTGCGC
>CAKMZE010000012.1:11326-20019 GCA_929200295.1 uncultured Alphaproteobacteria bacterium | reverse complement strand
GTGATGACACGCGTGATTTGCAAGCATTTGTTGCTGAACTCAACGGGCAACTCGTTGGTTTAACGCATTATCTTTTCCATCGTCACGGATGGAAAATCGCTGACGTTTGCTATTTGCAAGATCTTTACACCGCACCCTCAGCCCGTGGATGTGGTGTTGGACGCGCCCTTATCAATGCGGTTTATGACGTTGCCGACCAAAAAAACATCGCAACAGTGTACTGGCTCACCCAAGAGGGCAATACGACAGCCCAACATCTTTATGACCAAGTCGCGCAGAAGACGGATTTTATCAAATACCAAAGAGCCGTCGCATGAATAAAATCACAGCGAGCGCTCTTTGTTTCTTAATGTCATGCATGCCTGTACCAGACAGCCAAGACGTGACATCGCGCGCAGAAAGCGTTCAAACCAGCCCAATTGATATGCGTATTTTCTCCGATGCAGCACATCAAAGACCGACACGCCCGAACCGTGAAATTGCGCAGGATTTTCTCGATCTTTCGTTTCGTATGGAAAGCGGGCGCACTATTCCCTACCTAACCCGGTTCGAAGGGCCAATTCGCGTGCGCACCACAGGTGATGTCAGCGATATCATGCTGCATGATCTCAAGATCCTGTTAGGGCGGCTCCGCTCTGAGGCGCGCATCGATATCACGATGGATCAAACGCCCAGTGCTGAAATCACGGTTGAAGCAATTTCGCGGGCCACGCTCCAGCGGGCGGTGCCACAAGCCGCCTGTTTTGTCGTGCCCCGCATTTCAAGCTGGTCAGAGTTTCAGCGCGTGCGTCGCACGCCTCAGGTTGATTGGGCGACGCTCACACATCGCGACCGCGCGACGATCTTTGTCCCCTCTGATGTTGCCCCACAGGAAATTCGCGATTGTTTACACGAGGAACTCGCACAAGCGCTGGGTCCTTTGAATGATCTCTACCGCCTGCCCGATTCTGTTTTTAACGATGACAATATTCATACTGTGCTCACTGGCTTTGATATGTTGATTTTGCGCATGTATTACGCGCCAGCCTTGCGGAACGGGATGACACGTACCGAGGTCGCATCACGTCTGCCAGAATTGCTCGCACAGTTAAATCCACGTGGGCAATGGCAATCTGCGGCATCGCAGCCCGATACATCACGCGACTGGATCGAAGCAATCGAAACAGCGCTCTCAAGTGCCGCATCCCCAACCGAGCGCCGCAATGCCGCTGCACAAGCGATCCAAATCGGTAACGCCTTTGATTGGCAAGATGCGCGCGGTGGTTTTGCGCAATACGCTTACGGGCGGCTTCAGGTTGGGCGCGATGCACAGGCCGCCTTGGCCGCGTTCAACGCCGCCGAAAATCTCTATCAACGTGACCCAAACACACGCATTCACGCAGCCCATATCGCCGTGCAAAAGGCGGCATTTGCCCTCGCCGCAGGAGATGCAGAAAGCGTGCTGCGTTTGACTGATAGCGCAATGGATGTGGCAATCTATCACCAAAACGCGGCTCTGGTCGCGACGTTGATGATGTTTCAGGCCGAGGCCCATATGTTAATGGGCAATGCAGACAAAGCAGAAGCAATCCGTCTGGACAGTACGGGATGGGCACGATACGGATTTGGAAGTAGCGCCAACGTGAGAGCCCGGTTAGATGAGATTGCCGCACTCCGCCCCTTTTAAAAGGAGACATCCATGATCTTACCTCTCGCTGGTCTTATCATTGGCATGGTTTTTGGCGCGGTGATGGCGTGGCGCAAAGGCGGCAAGCGTCTTGATATTCTCCAATGGGCCGCTGTGAACGCGATGATCTTTGGCGTCATCGGGCTGTTTATCCTGCTCTATATTGAGCGTAACGCGCTCTAAGACATGTTTCTTCCCTTCTTTGAAAACCTGCGGACAACTGGGGTTCCGGTCTCATTGCGTGAGTTTCTGACATTTCTTGAGGCGATCAAAACTGGGCTTGCCACATATGACACCACGGCGTTCTACAATCTTGGTCGGGCAATTTTGGTCAAGGATGAGCGTAACATTGATAAGTTTGATCGCGCTTTCGCAGAAAGCTTTGCCGGGTTAGAACATATCTCGGATCAAGACGTGCTTGATGCCGTCGATATTCCTACCGAGTGGCTCGAGAAATTAGCCGAAAAACACCTCAGCGCTGAGGAAAAAGCACAGATTGATGCGCTGGGTGGCTTTGACAAGCTGATGGAGACGCTCAAAAAGCGGCTGGAAGAGCAAAAGGGACGCCATCAAGGCGGGTCCAAATGGGTAGGAACCGCAGGCACATCGCCGTTTGGGGCCTATGGCTATAACCCCGAAGGCGTGCGCATCGGCCAAAAAGACAGCCGCCATCAGCGCGCCGTAAAGGTCTGGGATAAACGCGCGTTTAAGAACCTTGATGACAATGTTGAGCTTGGCACACGCAATATCAAGATCGCACTTAAGCGTTTACGGCAATGGGCCCGCAACGGTGCCGCGGATGAGCTGGACCTGCAAGGCACGATCCGTGCAACGGCCGAAAACGGGTATCTCGATGTTGTCACACGCCCTGAGCGCCGGAACACGGTCAAGGTGCTGTTATTCTTGGATGTTGGTGGCTCAATGGATGCCTATATCAAGATCGTAGAAGAGCTATTTAGTGCTGCCAAAAGCGAGTTTAAGCATCTCGAGCATTTCTATTTTCACAACTGCCTTTACGAAGGCGTCTGGAAAGACAACCGGCGGCGTTGGGATGCACAGACGGACACGTATGAGATTTTGCGCACCTATGGCTCTGATTACAAATGCATTTTCGTAGGCGATGCCAGCATGTCACCTTATGAGATCGCCTTTGCTGGTGGTGCAAATGAGCATTGGAATGCAGAGAGTGGGGAAACCTGGCTGAGGCGCGTGCGCGATCAATGGCCGTCACATCTGTGGATCAACCCAGTACCCGAGGGGCAATGGCGTTACACGCAATCTATCCAAATGATCCAACAGGTCTTTGGCCCTGAGCGGATGGTCCCCATGACGCTTTCGGGATTAGCCCAAGGGATGAAACAGCTCACAAGCTAAGCACATGCTTGCGTTTGTCTGAAATTACCCCATATCTAGCATATGTTACGCTTTGCCCCGATCATTTTAGCCGTGCTTTATGGCTATGCGCTCTACCGCTTTTCTGCCTGGCGCACCGCGCGCCAATTGAATGCACGTTCGGCACCTTTGGCGCATCCCGTGCTTGTGTCCTATTGCGCGCAAATGGCTGGGGCTTTGGATCTGCCGAACGTCAAAGTCTACATTTACGATGTGCCGCAAATTAATGGCCTAGCGTCACCGGATGGGCGCATTTTCCTCACACGCGGCTTCATAGAAGCCTATGAGCGTGGCGATGTCACCGCCGAAGAGCTCGCCAGCGTGATCGCGCATGAGTTGGGGCATGTGGCGCTTGGGCATTCGCGTAGACGTATGATCGACTTTTCAAGCCAGAATGCGATGCGCACAGCTATTGCGATGGTTCTTACCCGTTTCCTGCCATGGGGTGGAGCATATATCGCGAACGCGTTGATGAGCCTATTGGCCGCGCGCCTGTCACGCGGTGATGAATATGAGGCAGATGCCTATGCAGCAGCATTATTGACCAAATCTGGCATTGGCACCGGGCCACAAATCTCGCTTTTTGAAAAGCTCGACAAAATCAGCGGGGCGCAAAAGGGCCAAGCCCCTGCATGGTTATTAAGCCATCCAAAGACATCTGAACGGATCAAAGCGATTGAGAATAAAACCAAAAACTGGCAGTAAATCCCGCTAAATATTCATGATAACAGCGCATTATGATGCAAAACGTATGCTCTCAATCAAACTGGCTGTGCAACGTTATCGCCATTTTCTTCAACCTGACGATGCCAAAGATGCGCGTAACGTCCGTTTTGCGCCAATAGCGCATCATGGGTGCCCTGCTCGGCGATTTGGCCATCCTCAAGCACAATGATCTGATCGGCATCCGCAATCGTCGAAAGACGATGCGCGATTGTGATCACTGTGCGTCCTTTGCCCATCGCCTTCAGCTCGGCCTGAATATCGCGCTCTGTCTGGGTATCCAGCGCAGATGTGGCCTCGTCCAGCAACAAAATCGGTGGGTTTTTGAGCAAAGTACGCGCAATGCCAACCCGCTGTTTTTCACCGCCCGATAGCTTCAACCCGCGCTCCCCCACTGTGGTCTGATAGCCATCAGGCAGTGACGTCACGAAATCATGGATTTTCGCGGCTTTGGCAGCGGCGATGATCTCATCCTCACTTGCCCCCGGACGCCCATAAGCGATGTTATAATGCACCGTGTCGTTAAAGAGCACGGTATCTTGCGGCACCACTCCGATTTGTGCATGCAGGCTTTCTTGGGTGACGTCGCGCAGGTCTTGGCCGTCAATACGCATCGCCCCGCCTGTCACATCATAGAACCGGAACAAAAGCCGCCCGATCGTAGATTTCCCAGAGCCTGACGACCCAACGATTGCAAGGGCTGCGCCTGCTGCGACATCGACCCAGATATCTTTTAATATCTTACGCTTTTCATCATAACCAAAGTGCAGATGATCAAGTTGGATTGCGCCCCCTTTGATCATCAGGTCCTTTGCATCCACTTTATCCGTGACCTCAGCGGGCTGTTCCAAAAGATCGAACATATCGCCCATATCAATCAGCGCTTGGCGAATTTCGCGGTAGACCGTGCCAAGGAAATTCAAAGGCATCGTAATCTGGATCATATAGGCGTTTACGATCACAAAATCCCCCACCGTCAGCGTGCCATTCTGCACCCCAATTGCCGCCATCACCATGACTGCAACCAAGCCAGCGGTGATCAGCAACGCCTGACCAAAGTTCAAAAAGGCGAGCGAGTAATTGGTTTTAATCGCCGCGGCTTCATACTGGCGCATTGCCGCATCGTAGCGCTCGGCCTCCCATTTTTCTGCGCCAAAGTATTTCACGGTCTCAAAGTTCAAAAGACTATCAATCGCCTTTTGATTTGCATCCGTGTCTTGGTCATTCATCACCTTGCGGATTTTGACACGCCATTCGGTCACGGCAAAAGTGAACCAGACATAAAGCGCAATGGTGACAACGACGACGACCAAATACCACACATCAAAAGTCACAAAAAGCACGCCAGCGATCATGATCAGCTGTAAAACAAGCGGACCAACTGAAAACAGCAAGAACCGGAGAAGAAACTCGACCCCTTTGACACCACGCTCGATAATCCGGCTTAAACCACCAGTTTTCCGGGTGATATGATAGCGCATCGATAAGCGGTGAATATGGGTAAAGGTTTCAAGCGCAAGCGTGCGCAACGCCCGCTGCCCAACGACTGTAAAGATCACATCGCGTAATTGCTGCAATCCAACCGAAAGAACCCGTGCAACCCCATAGGCAAGGGTCAATCCAATAGCCCCTAGGCCAAAATACGTCACTGTGTCAGCCGCCTCTGGCGCCATCACATCAACCGCTTGGCCAAAGAATTGCGGGGTTAACACGACTACAAACTGAGAGATCAAAAGCACGACCATCGAAAAGACGACCCGCAGTTTGACGTTAAGGTTCCCGCGCGGCCATAGATACGGCATCACACGCCTGATCACATTCCATCCTTGGATCTGTGCATCATTTAAATTGGCTGACGTTGGCTTAATCCGGCGCATATCTGTCCCCAGTGGCTCTCCCCATTACTTAGGTGGCCAAGCTGGTAATGACCAGAGATGCGCTGGTTTATTCTGAGATTTCAGGGATAAGAAAGACCTGACCGGGGTAAATCAAATTCGGGTCGCGGATACGGTCCCTGTTTGCTTCAAAAACTTCGACATACATCACACCGCTGCCAAAGGTATCGCGCGCAATCGCCCAGAGTGTCGCCCCCGGCTGCACAGTGCGCATGGCAACCTCAAAATCATCTTGCGCGACCTCTTCGGCGAACACCTCTGCCACGGTTTCTGGCTCTTCGCGTTTAAACGGGGTTTCGATGCGCGACACGACATCGCCGCTTTCGTTTACCTCGTCAATGCGCAGGGTATATACGCCTGTGTCCACATCCGGCAGGTCAGTGCGCCATGCGCCCTCATCACTGACCAATGTGGTCGTGATCGGCTTGTTATCCAGATACACCTGCACAAACCCTTCACCCAAGGCGCGTCCGGCTAACAAAACCTCACCTTCTTGGTCATAGGTAATGGCATCAAGCGCCACAGTCGCCATGACCTCGGGCGATTGATCTGAGATCGCAGGTTGCAAGACGCGGACCCCTGTTTCATCCGACACAAGCACCGCAGGTGCTGTTGGCTCAACTTGGGGGGCTTCGGTCTCAGGTGTGCCGAGATCGGTTTGCAGTGTGACTGTCTCTGTCTCAATGGTTTGCTCTTGCTCAGTGATGGTTTCATCAATGATTTCGGCAACTGTCTCAGTCACGGCGGGCTCTTCGGTGGGCTCCCCCTCTGAATAGAAGTTTGCAATCTCAACCGCTGGCTCAGCTACATCTTCTGGCGTCACAACTATTTCAGGTTCAGGCTCAACAGCAGCCACCACGATCACGGGCTGCACGAAATAGGTCTCCTTTGACGGAATGGCCTGCCCATCAGGATCCGCAATCAAACGCATGGCCCGTGGCTGGTCTGAGGGTGAAATAATCAATGTCGCCGCAAACCGCCCGTTCCCATCAGCGACTGTGCGTTCAATCGCTTCGCTCGCAACCTGAATTTCAATGGTGATGCCGGGATCAGCTGTGCCACCAATCGTGGCAAAGCCATCTGGGAACATCAGGAAATCTTCACGCACAGGTGCGTTCACAATCTGAACCTCTGGCGCCTCTTCAATACTTGGCTCTAAGGCCACGGTCTCTTCTACAACAGGGTCTGCTTGTGCAGTGTTTTCTTGTTCTGTCTCTTCAGGCACAAGCGCAGGTTCTGTGACAACCTGTTCTTCTGGCACGACTTCCACGGGCTCGACTGCTGCCTGTTCTACCGGCGCAGGCGCCTGATCTGCGTTTTGCCTATTCATTGGCACAAATGTGACAACCAACGCACCAATCACGATAACCACCAAAGCACCAACACCCAGCGCCTTTGCATTTGATCCAGAGCCTGTCGTCACCCGATATATTCCTTTTGTCCCCTGTTGAGCGACCATAGCAACCCATGTATGGACGGTCAAAGCCAACTGCTACAGGATTATTGCAATATGACAAGTCAAATGAAATCCGTATGCGTTTATTGCGGCGCGCGCGCGGGGAACCATGCCGCCTTTGGGCAGGCCGCAGATGACACAGGCGCGATGATTGCGGCCAACGCTTGGCGTCTTGTCTATGGTGCGGGCGATGTGGGCCTGATGGGGCGGGTTGCGAATGCCGTGCAATCCGCAAACGGCAAAACCTTTGGTGTCATCCCCACACATTTGCTGGAATGGGAGGTTGGCAAACGCGATCTTGATCACTTTATCATCACCGAAACCATGCATGAGCGTAAAAAGGTGATGTTTATGAACAGTGACGCTGTGGTTGTGCTCCCCGGTGGTGCGGGCTCATTAGATGAGTTTTTCGAAGTATTAACATGGCGGCAACTTGGGCTCCATGAGAAACCGATATTTCTTCTCAATATCAACGGGTTTTGGGATCCACTTACTGCACTCTTAAATCATGTAATTGCCCAAGGCTTTGCGGATAACAGCCTGCTTGATTATGTTCAGGATGTTCCAGATGTCGCAATGCTTGAAACCGCTTTGCGCGATGCCCTCTCCTGACGCCAAACCGCGAAGGAATAAATCAACAGCGCGCTCCAAATCACCGGGAAAGACATCGCGTGCCACGGTGTAAAGGGTTCAGAAAATATCATCACCGCGCAGAAGAACTGCAAACTGGGGTTGAGATATTGCACCATGCCTATTGTTGAAAGCTGTACATGTTTCAAGGCAAAGCTCATCAGGATCAAAGGTACCGCCGTCAAAGGACCTGAAAACGCCAAGAGCGCATGTGTTGAAAGGCTATAACCAGTGCCGCCCCTCTCCATAATCAACCAAGCAACCGCAAACGGTGTAATCAACAGCACCTCAGCGGTAACAGACACCACAGGCCCCGCATCAAGGCGCTTTTTCAAAAGCCCATAAACCCCAAATGTCACGGCAAGCGCGATGGCGATCCATGGCGCGGCACCCAGCCCAAATGTCAGCACCGCAACGGCCACGCAGGCCAAAGCAATCGCAAAGCTTTGCAGAACGTCCAGCCGTTCCCTAAAAATCACGCGCCCCAGTAGCACAGCGATCAATGGAAAGATAAAATACCCCAATGACGCCTCAACACCCTGCTGGCTGCCAATGGCATAAATATATAAAAACCAATTGACTGAGATCATCACAGCGGCAATCAGCACGCTCACCACATTGCGCCCCGAGCGCAGTAAGGTCACGACCGCCGTAAAACGACGTTGTAAAATCAATAGTCCCGCAAAAACAGCCAAGGACCACAACGCGCGATAACACAGCACGGTAAACGGTGGCACATGCGCGACCTGCGCATAATACAAAGGTGACAAACCCCAGACGGTACAGGCAATGACCATCGCAATGATCCCCCTGCGGCTCTGTGTGTATCTCCTCAATACCGTTCCTTTTTCAAACAAAACCATTCTTAGGTTTAGAAATATCCCGGGGGTCTGGGGGCTGGCCCCCAGGTATCGGTTCGTCTGGGGGGGGG
>CAKMZE010000012.1:4305-11316 GCA_929200295.1 uncultured Alphaproteobacteria bacterium | reverse complement strand
GGGGCAGGCCCCCAGTAAGCGCCCCCTCAAAAACAAAGGCCTGCCATCAGATGATCGCAGGCCCTTTTTATCGCTTGAATGTGCAGATCACATCCGTGACGCAACATTCTCCCAATTGACAAGGTTATCGAGAAAGTTGCTCAAATACGCAGGGCGTTTATTGCGGAAATCGATGTAATAAGAATGCTCCCACACATCACAGCCCAGTAGCGCAGTTTGACCAAAGCAAAGTGGATTAACGCCATTCTCTGTCTTGGTCACTTTCAGACCACCATCGGCATCTTTAACCAACCAGCACCAGCCTGATCCAAATTGCCCCGCACCAGCCGCAGAAAACTGCTTTTTAAACTCATCAACAGAACCAAAACTGTCATTGAGTGCAGCCTCAAGCTCTGACGGCATCGCGGATGCGCCCGGAGACATCATTTCCCAAAACTGGTTATGGTTCCACAATTGGCTGATGTTGTTAAAAATCCCATTCTGCGCCACCGCTGAGGCATCATACGTACCGGTAATAATCTCTTCGAGGCTCTTTCCGTCCCACTCGGTTCCCGCAATCGCGGCATTACCATTTGTGACATAGGCATTGTGGTGCAGATCATGATGATACTCGAGTGTCTCGGCAGACATACCATGCGCGGCAAGCGCATCATGGGCATAGGGAAGATCGGGAAGTTCAAAAGCCATATCGTGCTCTCTTTCTGATAGATTTCAGGATAAATGGATAAAGAGCGCTTGCTCAAAGAAGGTCAAGAGCTGCGCGCAAACTCTTTTGGGATTAGACTGTAAAATACCCCACAGGCCCCGCCTTTGCAGAGGCTGCAAGCAAACGAAAGGTATAATCGGCAACAGAGCGAAAACAGATGATCTCAATCGCGCCAGTCTCTGTCAGCCAAAAGGCCGCGGCCACCTGCCCCAAACGGGTCCGGCGGAAATCGCCGGGTTGAAAATGATCGGGATGTAAATCAGCTGGCGCTAGTTTTGCAATAACCTCGCGCGCGAAGGGCCCACTGACAGAGATTTGTGCGCGCGCATCTGATACATTCGCCGCCAGATAATGCTGCCCCTTCAACGCCTTTTCAATTTTGGTAAGGCTCTCTGCCACATCATCATGTGCAACCAAAAGCAAGATCTCATCCGGCGACATCCAGCACAGCCCGCGATCACCATCGCAATTGGCTTTGCCCTGTTCTGGAAACCCCATGCCTGAGAGTTCAGTGCAAATGTTTTTAAACTTGCGGCTCGAAAAATCGCCGCGCAGGGTGATCATACCGCGCAAGCCTGCCTCTTTTACGGTCACATCACCCGCAGCGGTAAGGCCGTTCAACGCGCTGACAGCATTAGACATTCTGTTTCGCCCCTTCTTTATCATAGAAGACCTGATCAACAATTTTTGCTTTGATTGGCTCGCCATCGACATTGGTGAACGTCAACACCTCGCCCATACGCTCTGGTCCGCGATGCACCAGCCCCATGGCAATCCCCTTATTCAAGGTTGGGGAATAATAGGTTGATGTCACCCGACCTTGGGTATTGCGCTGCGCATTGTCATTATCACCATCCGCAATCGCATAGGCCCCATCAGGTAAAACCGATCCATCAAGCGTCTCTAGCCCCACAAGCTTCCAACGGTTTGGATCCGCCATATGCGACCGCTCTTGCGCACGCTTTCCAAGGTAATCGGTCTTTTTCTTTGACAAAGCCCATTGCAAATTCAGGTCCTGCGGGATCACCGTGCCGTCGGTTTCATCACCGATCATGATAAAGCCCTTTTCAGCCCGCATAATATGCAAAGCTTCTGTGCCATAAGGCATCACACCAAATTCTTCGCCCGCCGCGAGCAGCGCGTCCCAGAATGCGCGGCCTTGGCTGGCTGGTACTGCAATCTCATACGACAGCTCACCAGAAAAACTGATCCGGTAGGCCCGCGCATCAAAGCCGCCTAATGTCCCATCGGCCCATTGCATGAATGGCAAAGCCTCTTTTGACACATCCATACCGCCAAGCTTTTCGAGCAGCTTACGGGCATTTGGGCCTACGACCGCGACTTGCGCCAATTGTTCGGTGACATTGGCGACATAGACCTTCCAATCCCACCATTCGCATTGCAGCCAGTCTTCCATCCATTCATGGATACGTCCCGCACCGCCTGTCGTGGTGTGGCAAAGCCATTCTTGCTCACCAATCCGCGCGACAACACCATCGTCTGAGAGAAAGCCGTTTTCGGTACACATCAAACCATAGCGGCATTTGCCGATGGGCAACGTGGACATCATATTGGTGTACATCATATCAAGGAACTTGCCGGCATCAGGCCCCTTGACCACGAGCTTGCCCAAGGTTGATGCATCCAGCAAACCAAGGCTCTCGCGGGTATTCACCACCTCACGGTTCACAGCCTCATGCACGGTTTCACCGTCACGCAGATAGGCATAAGGCCGGCGCCAATGGCCGACCGGTTCGTAATCCGCCCCATTTTCAGAATGCCATTCAGACATCGGGGTCCATTGAATAGGCTGGAACAGGTCGTTTTGTGCGACACCCGCGATCGACGACATTGAGATCGGCGTATAAGGTGGGCGGAATGTTGTTGTGCCCACATCCGGGATATCACTGTTCAGCGATTTAGAAAGCACCGCAAGACCATTGATATTGCTAAGTTTTCCTTGATCTGTCGCCATGCCGAGCGTCGTGTACCGCTTAGCATGTTCAACGCTTTCAAACCCTTCTTGTGCCGCGAGCTGTACATCGCTGACTTTGACGTCATTCTGAAAATCCAGCCAAGCCTTGGCGCGCAGCTCATAGCTTGCCCCTTGTGGCATGAGCCATGCGGGGCTTAATGCGGCCTCTTCTGCGTCATTGCCTTGTGGGGCGTTTGCAGCCCGGCCCTTTTTCGGGGCGCCTGCGGATTGCGCGGCTGAGAGACCTGCGGCAAAGGCATCGCCTAGCACCTCGGCCGTAAAGAGATTGCCATTTGCTGTGCCCACAGCCGTGACAAAATCTTGACCCTGATCGCCCTTGGGCGCTTGCTCTGGATCGGGGCGGAACATGGCTTGCGCCTCATCCCAAATCAGTTTGCCACCGCAATGAGACCACAGGTGCACAACAGGTGACCAGCCGCCAGACATCGCCACACAATCGCATGCGATCTCTTCGAGGGCAGCACCCTCGCCCGCTTGCGCACAGACGACCACACTTGTCACCCGCTTGCCGCCCTTGACCTTTGCGATACCTTTACCAGACAGTACACGTATCCCCAGATCGCGCGCTTGCTGTGGTAGCTCGCCTTCGGATGTTGGGCGTACATCGATGATTGCAGGTACGTTCAAACCCGCCTCACAAAGCGTAATCGCTGTGCGATAAGCATCATCATTATTGGCGACAACAACAGTGCGATCCCCAATCGATACACCATAGTTCACGGCATAATCGCGCACAGCAGATGCAAGAAGAACACCGGGTATATCATTGCCCGCAAAAGACAAAGGTCGTTCTATCGCGCCAGTTGCCGTAATGATCTGCTTTGCACGGATCCGCCAAAGCCGCTGGCGCGGGCCATCAGAAACGCCTAGATGTTCGGTCAGTTTTTCATAGCCCAGAACGTACCCATGATCATAAACGCCCGCACCCATCGTGCGCAGGCGCAAAGACACATTGGGCATCGCCTCAAGGGCTTCAACCGTTTGAGCGATCCACGCCTCAGCGCTCATCCCTTCGATCTGCGGGGCGTCAACAGCAGCGCGACCGCCCCAATGGGCGGTTTGCTCCATCAGCATCACGCGCGCACCAGTTTGAGCCGCAGCCAAGGCGCTCGAAAGCCCCGCGATGCCACCGCCAATAATCAGGACATCAATATGTGCATGAAAATGCTCATACGTATCTGCATCCCGATCTTTGGGGGCTTTGCCCAAGCCCGCAGATTTGCGGATAATCGGCTCATAGACATATTTCCAAAAAGGACGCGGATGAATGAACATCTTGTAATAAAAGCCCGCAGGCAGGAACCGGGCCAAATATGTATTGATCGCACCAACATCAAATTCCAGCGTCGGCCAATGGTTTTGTGATGTCGCCTGCAGCCCATCATATAGCTCTGTGGTCGTAACCCTTTGGTTTGGTTCAAAATGCCCATCTTGGCCTAGATTAACGAGACCATTGGGCTCTTCTGCGCCAGACGCCACGACCCCACGTGGACGGTGGTATTTGAAAGACCGCCCAACCAAGAGCTGATCATTGGCGAGCAAAGCCGAGGCGATGGTATCGCCTGCAAGCCCTTGCAATGTTTTGCCATTAAACAGGAATGTGACAGCCTGATTGCGATCGACCAGACGGCCCATGTTTTCTAACCGGGTGCTCATGATTTTGCTCCTCCGGTCCAATCAGGGCGTTTTGCCATAATCGCATCCTTGATCTCTTGGGGTGGCTCAAGCGTTTGCGCGGAGTATGTGCCAAACACCTCGAGCGTCATGGTGCAGCGCGCCGCATGGAAATATTTGCCGCAGCCATAAACATGACGCCACCGTTCAAAATGCACGCCCTTTGGGTTTGCGCGCTGGAACAGGTAATCGTGAAACTCATCATCAGATGACCCGGGGCCATGGCGCGTCAAATGCGCCTCACCGCCGCCGTGCAGATCTGTTTCATCAACGTCCACACCGCAATATGGGCAATGTAATACTAGCATATCTGTGCCCCCAAGGCAGAAGGCTGTCGGTCAAATGCAGGCAAACCCCGTTCAAACCGCGATGCACCGGTCCGCACACCACTTGAATGTGACACATGTGATCTTACATCAAGATCATGAATTGGGTTTGGATCATTCTGGGCATCATTGCAGCCATTGCAATCGGCATTGCCATCTTTGAAAAACGTCGCGGGCGGCGCCTGCAAATTGATCTTGATGGTAGCACGCCAGAGTCCATTCACAAAACGAACGAAGAAATCCGCATCCGGGATGAAATCCAGAATCGCATTTCGTTTTTTTGACGGAATTTCTGCGTATATCGCGCTCTTTTTTCGTATCACTGCCATAGCCATCAGTGCGCCACCCCCGCCGCAACGCTTTCATCGATAAATTTACCCTCACGAAAGCGGAACATATTAAATTCTTCTGTGAGCGGCGATTGGCCCTTAGCCATCAGCTCGGCCATGGCCCAGCCTGAGCCCGGGATCGCCTTAAATCCGCCCGTGCCCCAGCCACAATTAACAAACACACCGTCAACAGGGGTTTTCGAGAGGATCGGCGAGCGATCCCCTGTCACATCGACGATCCCGCCCCATTGGCGCAGCATCTTGAGCCGTGCGATCATAGGGAATGTTTCGACCAACGCGCGCACGGTTTCCTCAATATGGTGGAAAGAGCCGCGCTGCGTATAGTTGTTATAGCCATCCGTGCCGCCACCAATCACCATCTCACCCTTATCAGACTGGGACAGATAGCCGTGCACCGTATTGGCCATTACGACCACATCCATGCAAGGTTTGATCGGCTCTGAGACGAGGGCCTGTAACGCCACCGATTCCATTGGCAGCCGAAAGCCCGCCATTTCAGCAAGCACCGACGAATGGCCCGCGACCACCATGCCGAGCTTGTCACAATCAATCGCGCCTTTGGTGGTATCAACGCCGGTCACTTTGCCAGCTGTCGTGCGCACGCCAGTAACCTCGCATTTCTGGATCACATCCATGCCCATGTCAGAACATGCGCGCGCATAGCCCCAAGCCACAGCATCATGACGCGCAGTACCACCGCGGGCCTGCCACAGGCCACCCAGAACCGGGTAACGCGGGCCGTCGATATTCATAATTGGCACCAGCTCTTTAACCCGCTGTGGTGAAATCCACTCGGTCTGCACGCCTTGCAAGCTATTGGCATGGGCTGTGCGCTGATAACCGCGAATTTCATGCTGTGTCTGTGCCAGCATAATCACGCCGCGCGGGCTAAACATCACGTTGTAATTCAGGTCTTGGCTCATTGTCTCGTAAAGAGAGCGCGCCTTTTCATATAGCGCGGCGGATGGGTCTTGTAGATAATTCGAGCGGATGATCGTGGTATTGCGTCCGGTATTGCCGCCGCCAAGCCATCCCTTTTCGATGATGGCGACATTGGTGATACCAAAGTTCTTGCCCAGATAATATGCCGTGGCGAGCCCGTGCCCACCGGCACCAACAATCACCACATCGTATTTCTTTTTGGGCGTAGGTTTCGCCCAAGCGCGATCCCAACCAGTATGTTGGCGCATCGCTTCTCGGGCGATCGCAAATGCAGAGTAGCGTTTTTGTCCCATGACGAATCCCGAGATTAACCGACTGTAATAGTGTATTGGTATTGAACCTGATGCCTCTTGAAAAGGCGGCTGGCTGCGGCGAAAATCATCCAGTTTGCGACATAGGCTGTCTTGACGCAGATTTCCGCTCTTTCTTATTACCCACGCGCGGCATAGTTTGGGCCAAAGGGAAAAGAGGATCATATGGTATTTGCTGGGATTTGTGCAGCTTTGACGTTGCTTATTGCGCTACGGCTCGCGGCCCCCTTAATGCGTGCAGGTGCACAAGAGGCACCCACGCCCGATGTGGCATTTTATAAGGCGCAATTGGCTGAGGTTGATCGCGATGTTGCGCGCCAAACCCTTGATCCGGCCGAGGCCGAACATGCAAAGGCAGAGATCGCCCGCCGTTTGATCGCCGCTACATCTATGCCCAAGGGGGTATCGCTAGAGCCTGTGCGAAACACATGGGTTATTCTGGCCAGTGGCGCGTTTTTATTGCTTTCTGCCGCAGGTCTTTATTGGCAAATCGGCGCGGCAGGATACCCGGATTTACCATTAGAGATACGCATCGCAAACAGCGATGAGGCCCGCGAAAATCGCCCCTCACAAGCCCAGGCTGTCGCCGCAGCACCTGCAATCCCGCAACCTGACGCGCCAGAGGAATATTTGGCCAATATCGCGCAATTACGTGCGATCATGACAACCCGCCCCGATGATATCCAAGGGTGGAGCCTGCTAGCCC
>CAKMZE010000012.1:3163-4295 GCA_929200295.1 uncultured Alphaproteobacteria bacterium | reverse complement strand
CGCTTGCGTCAATTCGCAGCCGCCGCCACAGCCCAGACACGCGTTATTGAGCTTAAGGGAAGCGGCGCAACCATTGAAGATAAAACGGTTTTAATCGATTACATGGTCGCTGCGGCAAATGGATTTGTCTCACCAGAAGCTGAGAGTATTATCCGCGACATCCTCGCGCAGGATGATCAGCACATTCCTGCAAGAGCCTATTTGGGATCGCTTTACCACCAAACAGATCGCCCTGATATCGCTTTTCGTATGTGGCGTGATATTGTTGAAAACGGGCCTGTGGGTCTTTTTCACACAAACCTCGTGCGCGACCAAATTGAAGACGCCGCATTCCGTGCAGGCACGCCCTATACCCTGCCCGTTCTGCCGGGACCAACGGCCGAGGATATCGCAAATGCCGCCAGCCTTTCACCCCAAGAGCGCAGCGCGATGATCGCGGGCATGGTTGCGAGCCAAGCAAACCGCCTGGCGACCCAAGGCGGCCCAGTTGAAGAATGGGCGCGTCTTATTACCGCCTATGGCGTCTTAGGTGAAACCGTTACCGCCCAAGAGATTTACACCGAAGCGCGCGATGTCTTTAACGCCTCCGATACAGCGCTAACGACCCTGCAAGAGGCCGCAATCAGCGCTGGTATCACACCATGATTTGCACGGATGTCATCGAATTCGCCAAAGCATTGCCCAATATAGGCGGCGTGGTGGGGCTGGATCTGGGAACAGTGACCATTGGCGTCGCGGGCTCTGACAGCTTGCGCACAGCCGCGAGCCCGATCACCACGATAAAGCGTAAAAAATTCACTTTAGACGCCAATCAGCTTATCACGATCTTAAATGAGCGCGATGTAAAAGGGATTGTCTTGGGTCTACCGCTGAACATGGATGGGTCTGAGGGGCCGCGCGCGCAAGCCACACGCGCATTTGCCCGCAATTTTGAAAAACTGTCGCCCCTGCCCATTACGTATTGGGACGAACGGCTTTCAACAGTGGCCGCCGAACGGGTGCTCATCGCGGCGGATACGTCACGAAAGCGTCGCGCTGAGGTGATCGACCAAGTTGCGGCCAGCTATATTCTACAGGGCTTGCTTGACCGGCTCGCGCATTTGAAAGCATCAGATCAATGACTGACCACATG
>CAKMZE010000012.1:0-3153 GCA_929200295.1 uncultured Alphaproteobacteria bacterium | reverse complement strand
CATGCAATCCGACGAGATTTGGCAAAGGGCCGAGATCGAAAGCCCCTGCATCAAAATCTGTGTGATTGAGCCAAAATCACGGCTCTGCACAGGCTGTTTGCGCAGCATCGACGAAATCGGGCGCTGGTCGCAGATGTCACGGGATGCGCGTCAATCGGTTATGGATGATTTAGAAAACCGCAGGCCACTGTTAACACAAAGACGCGGCGGGCGTGCAGCACGGCTGGCACGGGATTAACGCGGGAAAACAAAGCACTTATCGCGGCGGATCATCAGCCATAGCGGCGTGCCCTTTTGCGGCAAAAATACCGATGGGATTTCCGCCCTTAAAATAGTCCCGTCATAATCCATCTCAAACTCAACCAAACTGGCCGATCCAATAAAGCGTGCGCGACGTACAATGCCTCGGGCCGCTGCCCCGTCTTGGGGCGTTGGGTTTGGCCCCTTTCCACCCCGATCAAAGTCAATTTTGATATGCTGCGGACGGATCACAATATCAACGTCTGTTCCATCACCAAGCCCCGGCGTAAGGAACTGACCGAAAGGTGTGTCTGTAAGAGATGACTGAACCTTACCCCTGATCACATTGATATCACTAAAAAATGCCGCTGCCTGCTTATCCGCTGGTGCATTAAAAATATTATAGGGCGCACCGCGCTGTACGATTGCGCCATCGCGCATCAATACGATCTCATCCGCCATCCGCATCGCTTCACCCGGCTCATGGGTCACGAGCAAAACAGCCGTTCCCTCATCCTTGAGCACATCCAGCGTTTCATCACGAATATCATCGCGCAAGCGGTCATCGAGCCCTGAAAACGGCTCATCCATCAGCATTACACGGGGTTTTGGGGCAAGCGCGCGTGCGAGTGCGACGCGCTGCTGTTCCCCACCAGAGAGCTGATGCGGATAGGCATCAAGGTAGCGCCCCATGCCAACCTTATTCAGCAACGCCTTTACCCGCGAAACCGTATCAGATTTATTGCCTTTCAGCCCAAAGGCCACATTCTGCGCCACGGAAAGATGCGGAAAGAGCGCGAAATCCTGAAACATCAGCCCAATAGACCGCCGCTCAGGCGGCACCCGTGAGACGGTATCGCACACCAATGCGCCATCAACGTAAATCTCGCCACGGTTTTGCATATCGACCCCTGCGATCATGCGCAGGGTTGTTGATTTACCGCAGCCAGACGGCCCCAACAGACAGGTCACCTGCCCTTGCTGCACCTCAAGGCTGACGTCTTGAACAACAGTTTTCCCGGCGTATTGCCGAAACAAACTGCGGACTTCAAGACGAGGGTGCGGCATAAGCTTTGGCAATCTCTGAGCAAAACAATAGGGTACAGCGTCTTGTCCCTAGCAACAGTTTTCCGCTAGGGCAAGCATCGCTTGGTATTATAGGTCAGAGCCTACAGCGTCGCGTTAATCGCCCCGCCATCTAGCACGATGTTTTGTCCCACCATAAAGCCCGCATGCTGCGAGCACATAAAGGCACATGTGGCCCCAAATTCGCTGGCTGTGCCATAGCGCCCCGATGGGATCGTTGCCTCGCGTTGTGTCTTTGCCGCTGCGATATCAATACCTTGCGCCTTAGCGACCCCTGTATCGAGACTGACCGCGCGATCTGTCGCGTGTATCCCCGGCAAAAGATTATTGATCGTCACACCCTGCCCCGCAACCTGCCGTGCTGTGCCGGCCACAAAACCGGTTAACCCTGCGCGTGCTGTATTCGACAGCCCCAGTTGTGGGATCGGCGCCTTGACTGAGCCGGATGTGATATTGACCACCCGCCCCCATTTACGTTCAATCATTCCTGGCAGCATCGCTTGCATGAGCGCCACAGGTGTCAACATATTCGCATCCAATGCCGCAATAAAATCATCCCGGTCCCAATCTGACCACAGCCCCGGTGGCGGCCCACCTGCATTGGTCACAAGGATATCAACACTGCCAGCCGCCGCGAGCACCTCGGCCCGGCCATCCGCACTTGTGATGTCCGCGGCAACAGCTGTAACAGCCACGCCATGGCGGTCGCGGATCTCTTGCGCTGTTGCCTCTAGCGCTTCAGCCCCGCGCGCATTCATAATGAGCGACACACCTGCCGCGGCCAAAGCCTCAGCACAGCCTTTGCCTAAGCCTTTGGAAGAAGCGCAAACAAGTGCCGTTTTCCCAGCAATCCCAAGATCCATTTTGATATCCTTTAGAAATCCATTTTCCGCATTGTTGCACGCAGCGTCCGTAGGGGCAATTAGGTCAAAGACAAACTATTCTTATGCGCAGTTTCGTTGACGGTCGCGGATGCAGCGCATATGTGGTTTAAAAGGTTTATTGGTCATAATCAGGCACCCCCTCACGATATGAATACGACACATCAGATCACACAGACTGTATCCGTCTTTCCTGCGGATGCGTTTTACGTCACGCACGGCGTGGCCGAGGGCGATCCATTGTCATTCGCAGATGAGCTGGTGATGGATGACACCTACCAACTAGCTGCATCAGCTGCACGCGGGCGTGTGACATTGGCGATGGATCAAAGCGATGGCAGTTTCGTGGTTGCGATGGACAGCGAATGGGGCACGGCTGGCAATAGCGTTGTGTTTGACAGCTGCATCACAGTTATGGCGCCAGATAGCACCACATATGAGGCGCTGATCCTGGTTGAGGTTGAAGACGGCGGCGTCGAAGCAATCTATATGCTTCCGCTCGCATCCTTACAGACCAAGACCGATTATCGCCTTGTCGGCGTTGACCGCAAAGCTGCAACAACACGATTTGCAGAAGTGGCGTGCGTGTCCTTTACAAAAGGCACCCATATCACCCTCGCGTCCGGGCAACAGGTGCCAATCGAAGACCTGAAAGTCGGGGATAAGGTTCTGACTCGTGGTGATGGGCCGCAAATTGTCCGCTGGATTGGGCAGACAACGCTGCGTGCAGTTGGCGAATTTGCCCCTGTGGTGATTACCAAAGGCACGCTGCATAACACCAACGATCTGATCGTCAGCCCTGATCACAGGTTGTTTATTTATCAGCGACAAGACAGGCTAGGTGCAGGTCGTGCCGAAGTCTTGGTCAAGGCGCGGCATTTGATCAATGATGACACTGTGTATCAGCAGGATGGCGGTTTTGTTGATTACTATCAAATCCCCTTTG
>CAKMZE010000011.1:19875-34831 GCA_929200295.1 uncultured Alphaproteobacteria bacterium | reverse complement strand
AAACCCTGCGTGTGGATTGAACGCAAACCACCTCTCGATCTGCATAAAGTGCCAAAGAAGCCGGAAACCGGCTTTGTTTGTACATTTTATCACTAACTTCTTCTTGGCTATCCGCTTCACTATGATAAGCAAGTGTCACTTGATTAAAGCGGTTCTCTTCCCCGGTCGCAGCATGGCGTCCGATCCCCTCAGCGGCGATATCTGCGATGATGAGCAGTTTAAAGGCGATTTTGCACCACTTAAGATCATGCTCTTTGCTTTTTGCTTGGCGAATATTAATTGGCACATCGCCGAACTTTAGAAATGCGGTCCATAACTCTTGAACACGTTCTGGGTCGCTGTTTACCCGCCATTTCTTAGCGATGTCATTGAGTTCCTCTTTTTCATCAACGCTCAAGCTGAACATGTTATCGCATGACGGCCCAGCGTTTGGATCTGGGTTGAAATAGCCAATGGCGCCACTTACCCTGCAAATGTGACCGATCCCTGCAAAGATATCTGTTGGTAGTTCCGGCACGAAAGCGAGCTCTTTATAACCCACAATCAAGTGTTGATAATTTTGCTTTGCAACAGTCCCATTTGGAAACACGTTTTTCAATTCATCAAAAATGCTACGCAAAGCGAATTGAGGCATTTGCGCCGGTGCTTGTGTCATCATTTTGCTGATCAAATCTTGTAAAGGCGGAAAAAGTCCCCATATCTATAATGATTTAAGATGCATATTCAAGAAAAATTAACGCTTGGGTTGTAAGTGCGAAATGTGGTAATATTGCCGCGAGAGATTTTTCGCGCCTTATTTTCAGCAATATGTTGACAAAAGCATGTGTAATAATGGATGCTCAGAGAATCGAAAATGCCGAGGTTTTGTTAATGTCCAGTCTTTATAGCGGTGCCATGCACGATGAAATGGCAGAAGCCTCTAATGAAGCACTCAACGCCTTAGCCGAAGATTTGGCAGACGCGAGTATCACAAAAATCGAGTATTTTCCAGCAGGTGACTTTGTGGACGGGCAGCGCCCTAATCTTGCAGAGATGCGCAACACCCTCATTGAAGAGTATCGCGCAGCTTTAATGGCGGCTGGCTAAGCTATCCCTTTTTCAGGCACTCACGGCCCAGAACTTCGGCGATTTGGACGGCGTTGAGGGCGGCGCCTTTACGCAGGTTATCTGATACGCACCACAGGTTGATGCCGTTCTCGATCGTGCTGTCCTGGCGGATGCGTGATATAAATGTTGCAAAGTCGCCAACACATTCCACAGGCGTGACATAGCCGCCATCCTCACGCTTATCGATCACCATGATACCCGGTGCTTCGCGCAGGATATCGCGGGCTTCGTCTTCGTCGAGAAATTCTTCGAATTCGATGTTCACAGCTTCGGAATGGCCGACAAATACGGGCACGCGCACGCATGTTGCGGTCACCTTAATCGCTGTATCAACGATTTTTTTGGTCTCAGCGACCATTTTCCATTCTTCCTTGGTCTCGCCTGAGTCCAAGAATACATCGATATGCGGGATCACATTAAAGGCGATCTGCTTGGGGTAGACCGATGGTTCCACCTCTTGGCCGGGGACATACATGCCCTTGGTCTGATCCCACAGCTCATCAATCGCGTTTTTACCAGTGCCAGATACCGACTGATAGGTCGACACCACGACGCGTTTAATCGTCGCGCGGTCATGCAAGGGCTTGAGTGCGACAACCATTTGCGCGGTTGAGCAATTTGGGTTCGCGATGATGTTTTTCTTTGTATACCCGTGGATCGCATCTGCATTTACCTCGGGCACGATCAGCGGCACATCGGGGTCGTAGCGATATAATGATGAGTTATCGATTACCACACAGCCTGCCTTGGCCGCGACGGGCGCATATTTTTTAGTCGCATCCGAGCCGATGGCAAACAGCGCGATATCCCAGCCCGTAAAATCAAAGGTATCAAGGTCTTGGGTCTTTAACGTCGTCTCACCAAAAGATACTTCGGTGCCCAGCGATCTCCGGCTGGCCAATGCTGCGATTTCATCCACAGGGAACGCACGTTCCGCGAGGATATTGAGCATTTCGTGACCCACATTACCTGTGGCGCCGACGACGACGATTTTATAACCCATTTGTCCTATCCTTGGTTTAACCAAAGCATCCTTTAACCCCAAGGCGAGTGGTTGGAAAGGGCTGGGGGTTTAATCTGTCCGATCTGGTGCAAAAAGATACGCAATAAGCCCAAGGCAGAGCGTCGCGGCGAAGGTATAAAACAAAAGGGCATAAAGATCAGCACTTGCCTGTGCCGCATGATTTGCATTGAGACGGCCAGTGACAAATTGCATCAACCCAGCCCCGCCGATGCCAAAGAGATTGAGCAACGTCACACCGCGCCCTGTTAGATGCGCAGGCAAGAACGCCTTGCCATGGGCAACAATCACTGGGAAAGACGCACCTGTCAGGCCCACAGCCGCTAGCAAAAACGCGGACAGCCACATATTCCAGTCAAGCAGCTGCGTTAATGTAAGCAAGGCCATAAGCCCGATGGTATTGCCAGCAAACACAACCCATTTGCGCGTACCCAAAACCCGGTCAAGCGGCCCGTAGAGAAAGCTGCCTAAGATCATCGCGACACTCATGATTAGGGTTGCTGTACCAATCTGCTGGGCATTAGCTGCAAAGACATCAATCATATATGGCCCGACCCAAAGCCCTCGGATCCCTGCGGATGGGGCATAGGCAAAGGTTACCAATATAAAGATTGGCCAAAGCGCTGGGATCTTCAGAACATCGAGAACCGAACCACGTGTTTTGGTTTCAATACGTGGTGGGTCTTTGACGCAGGCAAACAATAATCCCACCACGCCCATACTGAGTGCGGCCAAACCGATCATCGTGGTGCGCCATCCATAAGCCTCTGCCGCCCAAGCCAGAGGTGCAGAGCCTAGCAAATTTCCGAGCGAACCGATGCCGATGGTCGCGCCAGCAAGCGTGGCAAACACAGCCGGCGAATACACCCGCGCAAAGATGTAATAAGAGGCCATCAATACCGGAGAGCAACCTAAGCCGATCATCCCCATAGCAAAGCTAATATGTGCAGGCGTTTGCGCATAGGCAAACACAAGCGCGCCGCCCACGCCGCCGATTAGAAACAACGTCACAACTGTGATCTTTGGCCCGATACGGTCAAGTGCAGCCCCAACGGGGATCTGCATTGCCGCAAATACAAGAAACCAGAGCCCAGAGGCCCGCGCCAATTGCTCAGCGCTCGCGCCAAGGTCTGCTGCCAAATCAGGGGTAAGCACTGCGAGAAAAGCCCGGTAAAATTGCGAGAATACATAGGCTATGACGAGTGCCGCGATCCCCGTCTTCATGATTGGGCCATTGCGATGGCTTCGATAACGGCCAATTGCGGTGTGCTTAATATTGGCACCTGCAAATCTATCAGCAACGGTGCCGCCACACGCATGGAAGCCTGTGCCAGAATAACACAGCTTTCGTCCTTATAGGCGGCGCGAATGGTCTCTGCGATGTCCTTTGCAAAGGCCTGTTGGTTACCCTGTTGGAAATGCGCCCATGCGGTTTTGCAATGCACAACGGTTGGGCGCAAATCTGCACGGCAGGCCATTAAGAGCCCTAATGACGCTTCGCGCGTGCTTTCCAGACAAATCGCCAGCAAAGGGTTTTCACCTAAACGGGCTGCTGCCTTCATGACGGGGCGATCAATGCGCAGATACTGTGGGCCGTCTAATGCATCAACAAGAGGACCAAGCGTCGAGCATGTACAGAGCACAACATCAGCCGCCGGGAGCGACGTCATCACAGCCTCGAACGCATCTGCAACAGTCTCAAGACCGTTGGTCTGTGCTTGTGACAACAGATCAGCCCGGACAACGTGGCTAAGCTGAACGTCTGCGCCCTGATCATGAAACAGGCTGTCAAACGTCGCCACATGAACATCCGCGGTATGGAGACAGGTGATACGCATCAGATCATCCGGCCGCACGGGTCACGTTTCGTCATCGAAAACGAGCTGGGCAAGCTTGCTGGCGGTCTCACGGATCAATGGCAAATATGCCTTAAGATCATCAAGGGTCATCCGCTGCGCGGGGGCATGGATTGAGAGCGTTGAGAGCAAACGCCCGGTGGCATCGCTGATAGGCACCGCAATCGCGACCATGCCGTCCATGAACTCTTCGACATCTGTGGCATAACCGCGTGTGCGCACGTCGGTGAGCTCATCGATCAACGCAGGGGCATGGACTAACGTGCGATCCGTGCGCGGCTCTAACTGGGATGATTTGAGATATTGCTCAAGATGATTTGGTCGCAACGTTGACAGATACATCTTGCCACTTGCGGTACAATGAAATGGCACAGCCGTACCGATAGGCAATTGGATACGCAGCGGCCATTTGGTTTCGACCCGGTCGAGGTAAATCATCGCGTCGCGATCTGGGGTCGCGATATTACATGTCTCACCCACCTCAAGCGCTAAGGCGTTTAGCACAGCAACCCGCGCTGTCCGAATACGCAAAGATGAGAGCACATTCACCGACATACGCCGCAGACGCGCGCCTGGGCTATAAGATCGCCCATCAATATCGCGCTGCAAGAACCCTTCGGCCTCAAGCGTGGCAAAAAGCCGATGGATCGTCGGTTTGGGCAGTCCGATCCTGCTGTTAATTTCGGTTGGTGTTACGGGCACGCCAGCTTGTGCGACCTCTTCAATCAACAGCAAAAGCCGAAGATTGGTCGGTATGTTTTGCGGCGTGCCCGTATCGTCTGTGGTCATCACTTAGCCAGGGCTAGGGATCAGCATCAGCGCAAGGCTAGGTGTCAGTGCGACAATGAACCATACTGAAATCAGCGCGATCAAATATGGGAACGAATAGCGCAACAGACGGAAGTACGGCACGCCCGTCACCCCAGAGGCCACATAGAGGTTAAGACCATAAGGCGGCGTGATAAAGCCAATCGATGCCCCCACAAGGAAGATCACTGAAAAGTGGATCGGATCCACACCCACAGAGGCTGCAATCGGTGCCAAGATCGGTGCCAGAATGATCGTTACCGGCAATGATTCAAGGATCATACCTGTCACAAACACAATCGCCATTGAGGTAAAGAGCACCGCATAATAGCCGCCCATTCCTGTGACAAAATCACCGATAAACTCTTTTGCACCCAAGGATGACATAACCTGCTGCATCGCCACAGACACCGCAATCAGCGGCACAAGGATCCCCGTGATCTGTGCAGAGCGTGACACAATAGATGGCAGCTGCGGCAGTGTGAACCCTTCGACGACGAACATCGAAAGCACGCTTTTTTCTGACACGGGTGTGTCGGCATTGCTGCCCATCACTTTGTTCAATGGAAAGCTCAAGAGCCCCACAAGCACACAGAAGCCAACCGTGACGCCCGCCGCTTCAGTGGGTGAGAATTTACCCGTGTAAATACCCCAAAGCACCAGACCGATTGCGAAAAAGCCCAACCATGCACCGATAGCCGTTTTAAACACGCGGCGCACAGACAGGCGGATCAGATAGCCCCAGCCATTGATTGTACAGATGATGAAACAGGCGGTCATCATCCCAAGCACCATCAAGGCACCAGGCAAGATACCCGCGATAAACAGATCTGAGATCGGCAGGTTTAAGAGAAAGCCATAAACGATAAAGATGATCGATGGGGGGATGATGATCCCAACAGTACCACCAGCCGCAGCTGTCGCCGCCGAGAACCGTTCATCATAGCCGCCTTTGACCATCTCAGGATGCAGCATCGAGCCGATCGTTGCAGTGGTTGCCGAGTTTGAGCCAGAGATCGCAGCGAAAAGACCACAAGCAGCAATTGATGCCATGGCTAGCCCGCCCCTGATCCATCCAAGACAGGAATAGGCAAAATCAGATAATCGTCGCGCGATACCCGATTGGTTGATCAAATCTCCGGTGAGAATAAACAGCGGCATCGCCAGCAGGGCAAAACCCTTGTTAAAGACGTTCAGCAGTTCGTTACCAGTGTTATCAATGGGCAGGTCGATGACAAAGCTACAGCCAATCACCCAGTAAAAGATAACCATCAGTACAGGTGCGCCCAACATAAAGAAAAGCGTCACACCAAGCGAAATAAGCGTAATCCAGGTTCCATCAGTCATTAGCTATCTCCCCCGATGACGGCTTGTTTCAGAATTGGGTTGCCTGATTTGTAATTGTGCCAATCCTCGAGCCAATTGCCGACCACGCGACCCGACATCAGCGTAAAGGCAATAGGGATCGTAATGTAGAACCACCACTTCATAGTGTTATCAACACCATCGACCAACTGAAAGTTATCGGCAGAATAGGCGGTAAAGCGCAGGGATGTGGTGATCGCAATCCAGCAGAAGCCATACCACAGCACAGTATCCATGGTCAGTGCGGCCATCTGCCCCGCGCGCGGCATTTTCGAGCGAAATTCGCTAAAGCTCAGGTGGGTGCGCAGACGCACATTATAGGAACAGCCAAACCACGCCATGATCATAAAGAGAAACGGCGGTACGGTCGTTGATCCAGCCCATTGCCGCGAAAAGACAAAGCGATCAATCACGCCCCAGCAAATAATAGCTGCAATCATCAGATAGGTCACAACAGCGATGCCGCGCTCTAAATGCTGATCCATAAAGGGAATGCGTTTGAAAAACTCATTGGCGATCACGCCGCCGACAAATGTTAGAACAAAACAAAATAACCACATACCATCGGTGTAAAACGCATCCCGCATTTCCCAGGCACTCCCTGAAAAAATCGCAGGTATGACGGCCACCGCCTCTGACCAGATCGACATCCGGCTTTCCCCCTGTTTTTCTATTTCTTGCCCAGCATCATGCAGCGGGTCTTTATGTTTGAAAAGGGCCGGCCCGCAAATTTACAGGCCGGCCCAAATAAATCACATCTCAAAAGAGCTAAACTTAGCTCTTCCACCAACGGCGTGGCTCAACGTTCTCTGGCAATGTGTTGCCATCGATTGTGCGCACTTCGTCATAGATCTCTTGATACGTATCAAGACCACCTGACCAACCGTTAAGACGCTCGCGCCACTCTTCCCAGAGCTGCGGCTGATATTCAGGTGAGCACATCTCTTCGGCTTTCTTGATCTCTGCATCTGACAAGAA
The DNA here is from genome assembly GCA_929200295.1 of uncultured Alphaproteobacteria bacterium. Classification (GTDB taxonomy): domain Bacteria; phylum Pseudomonadota; class Alphaproteobacteria; order Rhodobacterales; family Rhodobacteraceae; genus Yoonia. The sequence goes on along the minus strand of CAKMZE010000011.1, from coordinate 27,697 downwards.
CGCGTTGCGTACATTGTTTTGTGCAAAAATTGTGCCTGGAAGCTGTGGATCAGACTGACCAACAGTTTTCACAAGTGCGGCCTCGTTTGCGGCCTGAACATGTGTCTGTGCCCAGTATGATGATTCCATAACGGCATCCTGCAGATGACCGTCAAGGCTATCAAACACAGATGCTGACATTGCTGTGTGCTCTGTTCCGCAGAAGAAGTTCAGGTGAACTGACTGTGAAACAACAGGTGACATGTTGGCATAAGCCACAGCTGACGCCCATGTTTCTGCACCGTCGATTAGACCCTGCTTAAGACCGTCAAGTGTCTCTTCCCAAGCAACAGGCACTGGGTTCAGGTTCAGCGCGTTCATTGCGATACGGCCAAGCTGTGTACCAGTCACGCGGTTCTTTGTACCAAAGAGCTGTTCAATAGATGTGACAGTTGGCTTATCTTCCCAAGCGAGACCCAGCTGGATACCGCGCAATTCAGCATGGCTGAACAGGAACTTCAGACCGTGGCGCTTTTCATAAGGCTCACGCAGAAGCGCCATAGATTTTGGCGAATACAAGAAGTGATACTGGTCCGCACGGTTACGGAACATATAGGCATAGTCCAATACGTTCAGATATGGTGCACCACCGGCAGAGTTCTGTGTCGACGCCGCATAGATATCAACGATACCCTGCTGTGTTTTCTCAACACATGATGTCTGGCCACAGATCTGGTTGTCGCCGATGAACTCAACGCGGATCTCGCCATCTGTCCGTGATTCCAGATCACGTGCAAATTCCAACGCGCCAGCGCGCTCGATCAGCAGGTTGCGTGCGTTAAAGCCAGCCGCACCAAACTTGAGCGTAAATTTCGCATCTTTCGCGAAACGACGGTCGTATGTTGATTCAGCAGCTGATGCCAGGTTTGCAAGGCTCATTGCTCCGCCAAACGTACCAGCAGCCATGAGCGTGCTGCTCATGCCGTACTGACCCGCAAGCCTGAACAAGTCACGACGCGAAATCTGACTTAGTTTGTCGCTTACACCCATTGTGGTTCCTCCCTTATGGTGTCTTCGATTATTGAGACTTATAGTTTCAAAAAAAGACTAGTATGCAGAAACCATTCTGCATAGAGTTTTTTTACATTTAACTCACACCGCCGCAAAATGCGCAACCGGAGGTTATATATGAACGCAGATTATGTGATCGTTGGTGCAGGCTCTGCGGGCTGTGTGCTGGCCAATCGGCTTAGCGCTGATCCAAATGTGACTGTCGTTTTGCTCGAGGCTGGCGGGCGCGATTTAAACCCCTGGATTCATGTCCCCGTTGGGTATTTCAAGACGATCCATAACCCAAAAGTTGACTGGTGTTATAAGACCGAGCCGGAGCCAAATTTAAACGGGCGCAAAATCGATTGGCCACGCGGTAAGGTGCTGGGTGGGTCTTCTTCGCTGAACGGGCTGCTCTATGTGCGGGGGCAACCACAAGATTACGACCGTTGGGCGCAGATGGGCAATAAAGGTTGGGGTTGGGATGATGTTTTCCCGCTCTTTAAGCGCGCTGAAAGCAACGAACGCGGCGCGGATGATTATCACAATGATGCAGGGCCTTTGTCCGTCAGCGATATGCGCATCCAACGCCCAATTTGCGATGCGTGGATCGCTGCATCACAAGAGGCCGGATATAGGTTTAATCCTGATTATAATGGCGCGGACCAAGAGGGTGTAAGCTACTTTCAATTGACCGCCCGCAATGGGCGCCGTTGTTCTTCAGCGGTGGCCTATTTGAATCCGGTGAAGTCGCGCAAAAACTTGCAAATCATCACACATGCCTTGGTTGAGAAAGTCGTTATCGAAAACAAGCAAGCAACGGGTGTCACATACCGCAACAAGGGCGGTGAGAGCATCACAGTCTCCGCATCCCGCGAGGTGATTCTATCTGGTGGTGCGATTAACTCGCCGCAAATCCTGATGCTTTCAGGAATTGGTGATGCAAAAGAGCTGAAGGCCAACGGTATTGAGGTGATCAAAGATCTGCCCGCTGTGGGTAAAAATATGCAAGATCATCTACAAGCACGGCTTGTCTACAAATGCCATGAGCCGACGCTTAATAATGAGGTACGTGGGATCTTTAACCAAGCCAAGATTGGTCTGCGGTATATTTTGACACGCTCAGGTCCAATGGCGATGGCGGCCTCATTGGCCACAGGGTTTTTGAAAACCCGGCCCGATGTTGAAACACCTGATATTCAGTTTCACGTGCAGCCGCTATCGGCCGAAAACCCAGGACGCGGTGCTGATCATTTTAGCGCGTTCACGATGTCAGTTTGCCAATTGCGGCCAGAAAGCCGCGGCGAAATTAAGCTCGCAGGCCCTGATCCGCGGAGCTACCCGAAAATTCATGCAAATTATCTCGCTACAGACACCGATTGCCGCACGATGGTCGCAGGGGTGAATATTGCCCGCACGATTGCCAAACAACCGGCGCTCGCTCAGCGCATTTCAGAAGAATACCGCCCCCATGCAGATTTAGACATGGCGGATTACGCAGCAACGCTGGATTGGATCCGCGATAACACCGCATCCATTTATCACCCAACGGGCACATGTAAGATGGGACAAGGGCCAAACACTGTTGTCGATGATCAGTTGAAAGTGCACGGCATTGCGGGACTGCGCGTGGCTGATTGCGCGATCATGCCCGAGATCGTCTCGGGCAATACGAACGCGCCTGCGATTATGATCGGGGAAAAGGCCAGTGATTTGATCTTGGCGTCAAACGCCTAAAGATCAGTTCAGCTGAACCTGTAGCGGGTATTGCCCATCCTCAAACGGGCCAAAGAGATCATCCAAATCAGGATGTTCAACTGGCTGGCCTGAGTAATCAGCCACCAAGTTTTGCTCAGAGACGTAAGCCACATAATAGCTCTCGTCATTTTCAGCGAGCAGATGATAAAACGGCTGGTCTTTCTTTGGGCGGCTATCCTCTGGGATCGCCTCGTACCATGCGTCTGTATTCGCAAACATCGCATCGACGTCAAAAACCACCCCGCGAAACGGGTGTTTTTTGTGTCGGACCACTTGGCCGAGATGATATTTTGCCCGTGTTTTAAACATCAAATAGCTCCCAGAACCTTTATTAGACGCGGTCAGGCGGATATGTCCAATGAAAACGTTATAATTTTAAGGAAACAGACTGTGCAAACTGTTTTGACAGTATTGAATATCGTCGCACCTGTGTTCTTGCTCGCCAGTGTTGGGTTTATCTGGGTTAAGGCGGGGTTCGAATATCAAATGGCGTTTGTCACGCGGCTGGTCATGACATTGTCAGTCCCTTGTCTGATTTTCGTGGCGTTAATGCAGGCTGATATCGCGCCTGAGGCGCTTGCAACACTCTCCCTGGCCAGTTTAACGGCCTATGCAGGCGTCGCTTTGGCATGTTTTGTCGTAGTCAAAACGCTCGGTTTGGATCGGCAGATTTATCTGGCGCCGCTGATCTTTGGGAACACCGGAAATTTGGGGCTGCCCTTGGCGCTATTTGCCTTTGGCGATGTGGGGCTGAGCTATGCAATCGTGGTCTTTGCTGTGATGGCGGTGCTGACATTCACGATTGGGATTTGGATGGTCTCTGGGCTAGGCTCGCTCGACCGTTTAATCAAAGACCCTGTGGTTGCGGCGACGCTCCTTGGTGCGTTGTTTCTCTGGCAAGGCTGGGAAACGCCTGTGTTTTTGACAAATTCAATGTCCTTGATCGGGCAAATTGCTATTCCGATTATGCTGATCACCTTGGGTGTAGCTGTTGCCCGGTTAAACATCGCATCACTTTGGCAGGCGCTAGGGCTATCATTGCTCAAGCTTTGTATTTGTATCGGTATCGCAATTTTTGTGACCCGGTGGTTCGATCTGTCCCCTATCGCTGCTGCCGTTTTGATTGTGCAGATGGCGACACCTGTGGCTGTGACATCCTATCTTTTGGCCGAGAAATACCAGATCGATGCGCAGCCCGTTGCAGGGTTGGTTGTGATCTCAACACTGCTGTCCGTGGTCAGTTTACCGCTTATTCTGGCGTTCGTTATCTAAGGGGGACAGATTTACCGTTTCCTCAGCGCATGATTTCGCGTAGAATAAGCCTTAACAAATAAAGAACCCATCAAAACGGGAGCGAGAGGCAAATGAGCAGTATCTTTCGCGCAATGATTGTTCTGGTGATCCTTGGCAGCTGTAGCGGCGGCTATGGCTCTGCGCCACGGGATCTCGACAATGCTTGTGCTATCGTGAACGAACGACCCAGTTATTTGCGCGCATTCCGCGCGACACAGCGTAAATGGGGTGTTCCGATCCCAACACTGATGGCGATCATTTACCAAGAGAGTAAGTTTATTTCAGACAACCGGCCGCCGCATCAATATGCGTTGGGCGTTATTCCAACCGGGCGCCAATCATCGGCGTTAGGCTATTCGCAGGCGCTCGATGGCACATGGAAAGAGTACCAGCGTGCCGAAGGGGGCTTTGGTGCAAGCCGTGAGGATATCTGGGACGCAACCGATTTTATGGGCTGGTATATGGCCCAGACCGTCGCAGAGACCGGCGTGCCACTTTATGATACGCGCAATCAGTACCTTGCCTATCATGATGGGCGCACAGGGTATTTGCGTGGCACGTGGAAGCGTAAATCGTGGCTCATTCGCATTGCAAACGAGGTCGATGCCAGAGCACATACTTATGGCGCGCAATTACGGTCTTGCGGTAAAATCTAAACAGGTAGGTGGGCAAATTGCCCACCCTACATATGATGCACGCGTTACTTGCCCTTCCAAACTGGGTCGCGTTTTTCTGCGAAAGCGCGCGCGCCTTCAAGTTGGTCTTCGCTTGCGTATAGCTTATCTACCGTGGGCAGTTGTCGTTTCGTGATCCTATTCATCACGTCTTGGAATTTTGCATCCTCTGCATCACGCACGATTTCTTTGATCGCCGCATAGACCAATGGCGGGCCTGATGCGATCAGGCGCGCCATATCCCACGCTTGATCCATTAGCGTGTCCGCTGGATAGATATGATTAACGATCCCCCAGCCCTGAGCCTCGGTCGCGTCAAACCAACGCCCGGTCAAAAGCAGCTCCATCGCGATATGATATGGGATCCGCTTGGGTAGTTTCACGCTCGCCGCATCTGCCACAGTGCCAGAGCGGATCTCGGGCAGGGCAAAGCTTGCGTGATCTGCAGCAAGAATAATATCCGCAGACAGTGCCAGCTCTAGCCCGCCGCCGCAGCAGATCCCATTGACGGCAGCGATCACAGGTTTGTTCATCGCACGGAGCTCTTGCAGCCCGCCAAAGCCGCCAATACCGTAATCGCCATCCACAGCGTCGCCATCATTGGCGGCCTTTAGGTCCCATCCAGGGCAGAAAAATTTTGCCCCCGCCCCTGTGACAATCGCGACGCGCAAATCGGGATCATCGCGAAAATTCGCGAAAACATCGCCCATAATCCGGCTTGTCGCGAGATCAATCGCGTTTGCCTTGGGGCGATCAAGCGTGACCTCAAGAATGGCACCTTCGCGGCGTGTTTTGATCGGGTTGGTCATGGTGATGTCTCCGGTTCGCTTTGATGCCATAGCGCATCTGCAATCACAGCATCCTTTGCTGTGCAGATCAACGGGTTAATCTCAAGGTCGACAAAGCCGTGCAGATGATCACGCACAAAGTTTTGTAAGGCAAGCACAGTACGTATGATCGCTGCACGGTTTGCCGCGGGTTTGCCGCGGTATCCATCAAGGAGTGCCGCGATGCGCAATCGTGATAAGGCCGCATCAACTGCCGCCTCGGTCACGGGCAGGCTCAGGTGCTGGGTATCTTGCATCAGCTCGGTCAAGGTCCCCCCTGCACCAAGTGTCAGCATGATCCCGTGCGCCGGGTCATTGGTGAAGCCAATAAGCAGCTCAGCGACGCCGTCTTGCACCATCTCTTCTGCAAAGGACGCGCCGCTGATAGTGGCCATGGCATCGCGGGCTTCGTCTTGTGATTTTAGATTTAAGATAACGGCGTTATTTTCAGTTTTATGGGCAATGCCGCAGCCTTTGACCACGACGGGGAATGCGAGGTCTTGAAGGCTTGCAGCATCCTCTGCGCGTGCGGGTAGTGTCACATCGTATTTCGCTAGCGCAGATTTTGCCGTCAGTTCGTCATTGATTTTGATGTTTGCGAACATCTTTGCTGTGAGAAGATCGTTTTGTGGCGGGTGGCGCACTAAGGCGGGAAGCGCAGCTAATGCCTCGTTCAAGCCTTGTAACGGTGCCACGCCATGGGCCATCAAATAAGCGGCTGTCTCTTGTGGCATCGTCTCGGGCAATGAGGACACCATCGCCACTGCCGCACCTGTTTGCGTTCGTGTGGCAATGGCCGCATCAACAGCGCATTGCCAATCGGTGGGGTCCGCGCGCTTTGCATCGGGTATATCAACAATCGTCATCGATAGCCCCACATCAGGTGTTGCAATTGCAGACCACGCGGCAGTCATCGCACCTGTGTCACGCCAAATATATGTGTGGTAATCAAGTGGATTTGCCAAGGCGACTTTGGGGCCCAAAGCGGCGCGCAGATCCGTGGTTTGCAATGCAGTCAGCTTTGGGAATGTCACGCCATGGGCTTGGCCAATATCGGCCGCTAATGACGCCTCACCCCCAGAACAAGAGATCGAAACAGCCGTAGCGCTATGTAACCGGCCACAAACATGCCCGAGCTTTAGGGCCTCTAAAAACGCAGGGAGGCTATCAACCCGTCCAATACCAAGACTATTGAGCAACGCCTGTGCGCCGGCATCATTGCCCGCCAATGACGCCGTATGAGATTGCGTGGCGGCGCGCGCCTGTTCTGATCGCCCGGCCTTTAACGCGATCAGGGGGATATCTCGTTCATGCGCCTTTTGTGCGGCGGCATGCCAGCCTGCAAGATCGGTAAAGCCTTCGATATGCAGCCCGATGGCTGTAATGCGCGGGTCATCCAGCAAGGCATCAATAATCGCGGCTTGAGAGATCTGCGCCATATTTCCACACGTGACCATCATTGCGATTGGCAGGTTCCGCGCTTGAAAGGACAGGTTGATCGCAATATTGGATGACTGGGTTAAAATCGCGACGCCACGATCAACGGGCGCCATGCCATGCTGATCTGGCCAAATCACAACGCGATCAAGCGCGTTGATAAACCCATAGCAGTTGGGTCCTAAAATCGGCATGTCTCCAGCAGCTGTGCGTAGCTGTGCCTGGGCATTACGCGCCGATGCGTCCTCGACCTCAGCCTCGGCAAACCCGGATGCAAAGCACACAGCACCACCCGCATGCATGTTATTGAGGCTCTCGACAGCATCAAGCGTCGCATCTCGGTTAATTCCGATGAAGCTTGCATCAGGGGCAGTTGGCAATGCTGCAATATCGCGAAATGCAGGTAGTCCTGCTACAGTATCCCGCCGGGGGTGGACCGGCCAAATATCGCCTGCAAAGCCAAATTTCTGCGCTTGTGAAACAACCGCCTCGCACCATGCACCGCCACCAATAACGGCCAGTGTCTTGGCATGTAACAATCTTGAAAGCCCATGCGTCATTATGAGCACCAGCTGTAATTTGCAGGGCGTGGAGCCTCCGGCGGGGATATTTTAAAACCTAAGAATTCACGGTCTGTTAACCAAGACTGGGCAAAATAAATACGCGGTACAGGCGGGGACGCCGATGGCCGCAACCTGAGAGCGGGGTGTGGTCTTTGTGAAATGCTCAGATCACACCCTTTTTGTTTTCTTAGGTTTAAAAATATCCCAGAGAGCGCGAGAGACTGGTCTCTCGCATTTGTCG
>CAKMZE010000011.1:0-19865 GCA_929200295.1 uncultured Alphaproteobacteria bacterium | reverse complement strand
CGCCTGAAAGGCGGCGAAAATCCTCATAAGAAAGCCCGCCATTTCTTACGCTCCAAGCGCCCGCAAAAGATCGCGACTGATGATATGGCGTTGAATTTCCGATGTACCATCCCAAATCCGCTCGACCCGCGCATCACGCCAGAACCGTTCAAGCGGGTAATCATCCATCAACCCCATGCCGCCATGCACTTGAATAGCCGTATCTGTGACCCGCGCTAACATCTCGGTCGCATATAGTTTCGCAGATGCGATCTCGCGATTGGCAGGCAGCCCCTTATCAAGCCGGTCCGCGCTCGCAAGGGTGAGCAGATCGGCGGCATCAATCTCGGTGATCATATCAGCGATCTGAAAGCTCACCCCTTGGAATTTACCGATCTTCTGGCCAAATTGCTCGCGTTCTGCGGCATAGGTCAAAGCATAATCAAACACCCGGCGCGCGCGGCCAACTGACATTGCGGCAACGGTGATCCGCGTGGCATAGAGCCAAGTGTTCATCACCTCAAATCCGCTATCAACCTCGCCTAGAACCTGCGCATCAGGTAAACGGCAGTTGTCAAAATCAAGGATCATGTTCTTATAGCCACGATGCGACACAGATTTATACCCATCGCGAATGGTGAACCCCGGCGTGCCGCGATCCACCAGAAACGCGGTGATCCGCTTTTTCGGGCCACGCGGGGTTTGATCCTCGCCCGTTGCAATAAACACGATGATAAAATCCGCATGCTCCGCGCCTGAGATAAAATGCTTGGTCCCGTTGACCAGCCAATCCCCACCATCGCGCACGGCTGTGCATTTCATCCCGCGCACGTCAGAGCCTGCACCCGGCTCCGTCATCGCAAGCGCATCCATCCGTTCGCCGCGGACTGCAGGCATCAGATAGCGCTCAACCTGTTCGCCTTCGCACGCCATCAAGATATTCTGCGGCCGCCCAAAGAAATGCGTCAGCGCCATTGAACCACGCCCCAGCTCGCGTTCAACCAGTGCAAACTCAACATGCGACAGCCCAGCACAGCCGACGCTCTGTGGGAAATTGCAGGCATAAAACCCCAGATCGAGAGTCTTTTGCTTGATCTCTTGCGCGATCTCAGCAGGCACCTCGCCTGTGCGTTCAACCAGCTCTTCGTGGGGGTAGATCTCCTTTTCCACAAAGCTCCGCACTGTGTCAGTGATCATCTGGTGTTCGTCGGTTAATCCGTAGATCATGTGTCTTTATGTCCTTTTTCGTGCGGCTAACCGTGCGCGCATACGATCTTTTCCCTCAGTCGTCCCATCATGAAACGACCCAAAAAGCTTATCCCACGGCACATCAAGACTGCCGTAATTACATTCAAAATAACGATGGTGAATTTGGTGGTGAAAGGTTCCCAAATTCGCGCGCTTTTGATTGCGAAACCAAAGCGCCTCAAACCCGGTGTGCGTCGTCACAGCAAAGAGCGCATAATACATCAGATGAAAGATCAGATGCAGCGGATGTGTCGGCAGCAGAAAATGCAGAATGATCGTGCCAAAGAACAGCATATGTTCAACTGGATGCATCGAGAGACCGGACCAAGGCCCAACATCAGTGTTGCGATGATGGAGCGCGTGAAACCGATAGAACGCATTGGTATGCAAAAGCCTATGGATCCAATAAAAATAAAAGCTCTCCCAAATGGGGATCAAGAAAAACACCGCGACAAACCACAGCGGGTTATCTGCCCAAATGAGTGTCGGCGCATACCCATTTGCCATCGCCCACCACACCAGCACCTCAAGCCCTGACCAAACGGTTACACCAGACGCGAGCGACCATGTGATATTATCGCGCAGCTGGCCGTCAAAGGTGTACATCCGCCCCATTCGTGGAAAAGGCCGGGGATCATATTTCAGATGCGTGCCTTGTTTCGCATAGGTGTGAAACCACAGATGCAGACCGCCCGCGACGCAGATCAAAAGAACTGCGTTGCGCGCAAAAATCGTGGCAACCCAATCAAACGACAATGCGTGAGCGGTTGCAAGCGCTGGGCTCAACCAGAGATAGCTCATCCCAGCCAAACCCAAGATCGTCATATTGATCGTCAGAAAAAACCAGCTGTCCCAATACCAGCGAAATACGGCATAGGGTTGTGGTGGCCATTGCCAGAGCGGCGACACTTGGATCGGCACATCAGGCTGATGGTTCCATTCTTGCCGGGTGCTCATGAATACATCTTCTTTTTGCGGGCACGGGTGGTGAGCGTTCCTTCCTCGGTCCCGTCATGAAACGTTCCAAACCAGCGGTCCCATGGCATTTCTTGATTGCCATAATTGCACTCAAAATACCGATGATGGAGCGTATGATAAAACGTGCCCAGTGCCAAAGACCTCTTATCCTTGATCAACAGATCCTCGTATCCTGTGTGGGTCATGGCAGCGCCGGGGCCCTGATAGATCGCGTGGAATATTAAATGCACAGGGTGTGAGGCAACGACAGTATGGATCAGCAACGTACTGAGGTAGAGCACATGTTCAACTGGGTGCATCGAAAACCCAGACCAAGGACCGATATTGATGTTGCGGTGATGCAGCGCATGAAACCGCGTGTAGAAAAACGGCACATGCAGCAAGCGGTGCACCCAATAAAAATGAAACGCTGACCAAACTGGTAAAAGCATAATCCACAACACGAACCATATCGGATGCGTGTTAAACGTGATGACAGGCGCATAGCCATGCGCCATGAGCCACATGATCCCGCATTGATACACGGTCAGTTGCGGCACGCCGCTCGCAAGGGTCCAGAACATATTGTCCTTGACCTGATCAGCAAACAGAAAGTTGCGGTTATTGCGGCTATGATCACGCTTATCAAACTTCAGGGTTAGCCCTTGGCCACGGCGCATATAAAAATACCAATGCAGCCCGCCTGTGATCGTGAACACCAGCGCATAATTGATGGCAAGCACCTCAAAGGCCCAGCTGATACCGGGGTTCGAAACTCTCTCTAAACTGGGGTAAACTGTATAAAATACGCCAATTGACATGATCAGAATGAGCACGCGCTCTGACAAAGTTAGCCAATTGCGGCGTAGCCATCCGGCGATATAGCCTACATCCTTGGGACGCGCAAAAAGAGACGGATCTTCGAGCGGGAGATCAGGATGGTAATTCCAGTCTTTGTTACTGGGCATAGTTTGGCTCCTGTGCATCCAATATCAATTTCAGCTCGGCCAAATGCCTGTCACCTTGTTCAGGGTATTCATCGAGCTCTTGCGCTGTTTTCTCGGCGATTTCATCGGAAAGTACGCGCAAAGGCATCCCGGTTTGCAGCGCACGGATATAGGTCTCGGTTGCGCGTTCAAAGTGGTAGAGACGGTTAAACGTATCAGCAACGGTATCCCCGATCACAAGAACGCCGTGGTTGCCCATGATCATTACCTTTTGCTTTGGATCCGTGAACAGGCCAGCGCAGCGTTCGCCCTCATCCTCAAATGCGAGCCCGCCATAGCCTTCGTCGATCACATAGCGATTGAAAAACATGCAAGCGTTTTGATCAATTGGCGGTAAGCGGCTGTCCTTCAGTGAGGCCAACACTGTTGCAAAAACGGAATGCACATGCATTGCGCAGCGTGCATGCGGGACAAGCCGATGTAACCCACCATGCAGGCCCCATGCTGTGGGATCGGGCGCATCCGGGCCTTGCAATGTTTCGGGGTCATTGGCGTCGACCACGATCATATCGCTGGCTTTGATCCGTGAGAAATGCATCTGATTGGGGTTCATTAAAAACCGCGTGCCACCCTCATTAATCGCGAGCGAGAAATGATTGGCAACGGCCTCATGCATATTGAGCCGCGCCGTCCAGCGAAACGCGGCCGCGAGATCAACACGCTCAGCCCAATGGGTTAGGTTCTCTCGGGTCATGCTCGCCTCGTCCTTTGCACTACGTGACATGACGCTGCCAGCACCATTTGTGATGATCAAGCCTATTTACGCCATCTGCCTCAGAAAGCGACATTTCGTATGGGATAAATCAAAGGCGCTGGCTCTTGCATGTTTCTGCTGCTTGCGCCTTTTATAGAGGGATCAAGCAAGATGAGGCCGCACGTATGGACTACCTCTTTCCGCCCGCCCCACAGCCTAGCATCCCGGTTGTGGGTGAAACGCAGGTTTTCCCTGTTCACCGCATTTTTTGCGTTGGTCGAAACTACGTAGCTCATGCGCAGGAAATGGGAGGAGAAGTTGACCGCGAGGCGCCGTGGTACTTTACCAAATCGGCACATGCTGTGTGCCACAGCGGCACAACCATCCCCTATCCACCCGGGACGACAAATTTACATTACGAGGTTGAGCTTGCTGTCGCGCTTGGTGCTGCGGTGTTTGAGGGTGATTTAAGCACAGCGCAAAACGCTATTTATGGCTATGGCTGCGCGCTCGATATGACCCGCCGCGACCGTCAGCAAGACGGAAAAGACCACCGCCGTCCATGGGATCTGGGCAAGGATATCGAAAATGGCGCTGTTCTTACGCCGCTGACGCGTGCGGGTGATGTTGGTGACCTCTCGGGGCGGCGCATCCAGCTCTTGGTGAATGGGGCGCTGAAACAGGACGCGGTGTTGGACGATATGGTCTGGTCTGTGCCTGAAATCATCAGCCATCTGTCGCGCTACTATCATCTTCAAGCGGGTGATTTGATCCTCACAGGTACACCTGCGGGGGTTGGTCCTGTGGTCGCTGGCGACCATCTCACTGCGCAAATTGACGGGCTATCTGCATTGTCACTGACCCTCAGCAGCGCTTAAGTCGCTTAATCTTGCCATGCGTCGTTTCATACACTTGGCAATGGTGAAGCATGACAGCATATTGCCGCCAAATAGACCAAAGGAGTCACCCTATGATGTTACGCAAAACACTTCTGAGCTTGATCGGCGGAGCTCTCTGTGCAATGAGCGCAAACGCCCAAGAGGTCACGCTGAAGATGCATCAGTTCCTGCCAGCACAGGCCAACATCCCACGGCTCATTCTTGAGACATGGGCCGAAAATGTTGAGACGGCATCAAATGGACGGATCAAGGTCGATCATTACCCATCAATGCAGCTCGGCGGTGTGCCACCAGAGCTGGTCAGCCAGGTCGAAGACGGCATCGCAGATGTGATCTGGACTGTCGTTGGCTACACACCGGGCCGTTTTCCAAGAACCGAAGTGTTTGAACTGCCGTTTATGGTCAAAGATGCGCGCGCCGCATCTTCTGCCTATTGGAAACTGTTTGAAACCGAAATGGCCGATACTGATTTCGCAAACTTTAAGGTTCTGGGCACTTGGGTCCATGGGCCGGGCGTCATCCATACATATGACCCTGTCGAGGTCCCCGGCGATTTTCGCGGCATGAAAATTCGCGGTGCATCGCGTCAGGTCAACGCATTGCTCGAAGAGCTGGGTGCAGAGCCTGTTGGCATGTCTGTGCCAGCTGTGCCCGAGGCTCTCTCAAAAGGGGTGATCGACGGCACAACGATCCCTTGGGAGGTAACAGCCACGCTGCGCACATCTGAACTGGTTGAGAACCATACAGAATTTACAGGTCACATGCTGTACACCGCGACATTTGTGATGGCGATGAACAAGCAAGTTTATGAGAGCCTTCCCGCTGATCTACAGCAGGTGATCGATGATAACTCAGGTTTGGAATTCTCAGTATTTGCCGCAGGCGAGCTGGCAGCAGTTGATGCCGCTGCACGCGATATTGCTGTTGACCTTGGCAATAACATCATCACGCTTGATGCCGCCCAATCTGCCGCTTGGGCCAAAGCCGCCGCACCCGTCCGCGCGGCATGGGTCGAGGACATGCAAAGCAAAGGGATTGATGGCCAAGCCTTGATCGATCAAGCTCAGGCTTTGATGGACGCGTTTGAGGCAGAGTAAGCTGCACGAAAAAGCCCGCCGCAGTATTGTGGCGGGCTTTTTATTCACAATCTGTTTCGCTCAGATATCGAGGGTGTTATCCTTTTCCCACTGGCTGAAGTGAGACACATAAGAGTTCCATTCTTCGTGCTTCATTTTCAGGTAGGCGGCAGAAAACTCATCGCCCATCGCCGCTTTGAGATCCTTGTCCCGATCATAAGCGCGCAGCGCATCGAGCATGTTCAACGGCAGCTTTGGCGCTCCGCGTACTTTGTGGCCTTCTGCGTACATGTCGATGTCATGGCGCTTGCCCGGATCAGCCTGCGTGCGGATCCCAGAAAGGCCGGCCGCGATGATCACGGCTTGCAACAGATACGGGTTGGTCGCGCCATCTGGAAGGCGCAGCTCAAACCGACCGGGGCCGGGGACACGCACCATATGTGTGCGGTTGTTGCCCGTCCATGTCACCGTGTTTGGCGCCCATGTTGCACCTGACATGGTGCGCGGTGCATTGATCCGTTTGTAGCTGTTCACGGTTGGATTGGTAATCGCAGCAAGGGCGGAGGCGTGTTTCATTATACCGCCAAGAAAATGCTTACCACGCTCAGAGAGACCGACCTCGCCTGTTTGACCCTCACCAGCACCTGCAAAGACGTTGGTTTTCGACGCAGCACCCGGCGCGTCCCAGACAGAGATATGCGCGTGGCAACCGTTACCTGTGAGCCCCTCAATAGGCTTAGGCATAAAGGTAGCGCGATAGCCGTGCTTTTCAGCGACGGTTTTGACCATAAACTTAAAGAAGCTATGTTTGTCGGCTGTATTGAGGGCGTCGTCAAACTCCCAATTCATCTCCCACTGGCCGTTCGCATCCTCGTGGTCGTTTTGATAGGGGTTCCAGCCAAGCTCGAGCATATAGTCGCTGATCTCGCGGATCACATCGAGACGCCGCATAAAGGCCTGCTGGTCGTAGCAAGGTTTTGCAGCCGTATCGAAAGCATCAGAGATTTGGCCGCCATCAGGCGTGAGCAAGAAAAATTCGGCCTCAATCCCGGTTTTGACATGCATACCTTCGGCGGCGGCCTCGTCAATTAGGCGGCGCAACACGTTACGCGGGGCTTGGGCGACGGGTTCGTCTTCCATCACGCAGTTTCCGGGCACCCAAGCGATTTCTTTGTTCCATGGCAGGATGATCACCGCCTCTGGATCAGGCACAGCGAGCATATCAGGGTGCGCTGGCGTGAGATCAAGCCAAGTTGCGAAACCTGCAAAACCTGCGCCGTCCTCTTGCATATCCGCGATTGCGGAGGCCGGAACTAATTTTGCACGCTGTCCACCAAACAGATCGGTGAAAGAGATCATGAAGTATTTGACGCCGTTGTCTTTGGCGAATTTTGCCAGATCAGTAGCCATTATCGTTTCCCTGTCGTCTTTTTATTGATGTGAGAAGGGCGCAGTCAAACCTGACTGCGCCCTATTGAATTAAAAACCGGATTTTCCGGGATACCAGTCGGTGCCAGCCAACGGCACTTTGGCCATTGCAGCGGCCTCCATTGTGAGGGCCACCAGATCCTCTGGTTCAAGGTTGTGAAGGTGGTTTTTACCGCAAGCACGGGCGATGGTTTGTGCCTCTAACGTCATCACCTTGAGGTAATTTTTAAGGCGGCGCCCCCCTTCGATCGGGTCAAAGCGCTTCATCAGCTCTGGGTCTTGTGTGGTGATCCCCGCCGGGTCGCGCCCTTCGTGCCAATCATCATAGGCGCCTGTTGTGGTGCCGAGCTCATTATATTCGGCTTCCCAACGTGGGTCGTTATCACCAAGGGCGATGAGCGCTGCGGTGCCAATCGCCACGGCATCTGCACCCAAAGCCATGGCTTTGGCCACATCCGCGCCAGAGCGGATGCCGCCAGATAGGATAAGCTGGATTTTGCGGTGCATGCCGAGGTCTTGCAATGCTTGCACCGCAGGGCGAACGATGGCGAGCGTGGGCTGGCCTACGTGTTCGATGAACACATCCTGCGTTGCGGCGGTCCCGCCTTGCATCCCGTCCAAAACGATTGCATCAGCGCCGGCTTTCACAGCCAGTGTCACATCGTAATAGGGGCGTGCGCCAGCCACTTTGACATAGATCGGTACTTTCCATCCGGTGATTTCGCGCAGCTCGAGGATCTTGATCTCAAGATCATCAGGCCCCGTCCAATCAGGGTGACGACAGGCCGAGCGCTGGTCGATCCCCTTTGGCAGGTTGCGCATTTCGGCAACGCGGTCCGAGATTTTTTGCCCCAAAAGCATCCCGCCGCCGCCGGGTTTTGCGCCCTGACCCACGACGATCTCAATCGCATCTGCTTTGCGCAGATCATTTGGGTTCATCCCATAACGCGATGGTAGATACTGATAGACCAGCTTAGACGAATGCCCACGCTCTTCGGGTGTCATACCGCCGTCACCGGTGGTTGTTGATGTCCCAGCGGCAGATGCGCCACGACCTAGCGCCTCTTTTGCAGGGCCTGAGAGCGCGCCAAAGGACATGCCCGCAATGGTGATCGGGATATCCAGCTCAATCGGGTTTTTCGCGTGGAGCCCACCAATGGTGACATTGGTGTCGCATTTCTCGCGGTATCCTTCGAGAGGGTAGCGCGAAATAGACGCCCCAAGAAACAGCAGATCGTCAAAAGACGGCACTTTGCGTTTCGCACCACCGCCACGGATATCGTAAATCCCGGTGGCGGCTGCGCGGCGGATATCGCTGTTGATATCATTGCTAAAGGTCGCAGACTGCCGTGGTGATGTATGCGGGATACCTTTATCGTCAATCGTTTTCATTCGTGATATTCCCTAGTAAGCCGCAGCGTTGTCGACGTCGAAGTTATAGAGATTGCGCGCTGAACCGTAGCGCGTGAACTCTTCGGGTTTGGCATCGCATTCTGCCTCAGCGAGGAGCTCTTTCAATAGCGCGATATGCTCGGGTCGCATCTCTTTCTTTTCGCAATCAGCGCCTAGGCTTTTGACCTCACCGCGCACAAAAAGACGCGCCTCGTAACAGCTATCACCAAGTGCATCGCCCGCATCACCGCACACCACGAGATTACCTGATTGCGCCATGAAAGCTGACATATGGCCGATGTTCCCATGCACAACAATGTTGATGCCCTTCATGGAAATACCACAGCGCGAAGACGCATTGCCTTTGATCACGAGCAAACCGCCATGGCCTGTGGCCCCAGCGTATTGGCTTGCGTCACCATCAATAACGACCTTGCCGCTCATCATATTTTCTGCGACGCCGGGCCCGGCTGAGCCTTTGATATTCACGGTGGCTTGTTGGTTCATGCCTGCGCAGTAATAGCCAGTCGATCCTCTGACGGTCACCTCAATCGGGGCATCTAACCCGCATGCGATGGCATGTGCGCCTTTGGGGTTTTCAATCTCCCATGCCGTTTGATTTGTGTTATCGGCCTGCGCATGCAGCGTCGCGTTGAGATCCCGGAGACCGGTGTCTTGAAGGTCAATCTTTTGCATGTGTTATGCGGCCTTCTCTTTTGAGGATGGAGCCGCGTTGTGGCTCCAGAAATAAACGGTTGCGGGCTCTGGCTCCCAGACGCGCGCTGTCTCAATGCCTGGCAGATCAACCAACGCGCGGTACTCAGACCCGAACGCCACATATTGATTGGTTTCGGCCATCACGGCAGGCTTACAAGCAATCGGGTCGCGCACAACGCCAAACCCGTCCTTTGTGCCGACAACAAAGGTGAAAAACCCATCAAGATCATCCAAGCTGCTTTCAAGCGCGTCACCCAGCGTCGCGCCGTTCTGCATCTGCCATGTCAAATAAGCCGCGCCGACTTCTGTGTCGTTCTCGGTTTCAATATGAACCCCATCGCGGCGCAGTTTGCGGCGCAGCGAATTGTGGTTTGAAAGCGACCCGTTATGCACCAGACATTGGTCATCGCCTGTGTTGAACGGATGAGCACCCATTGTCGTCACAGCAGATTCTGTTGCCATGCGCGTATGTCCGATTCCATGTGTCCCAGACATTTTTTCAATCTCAAAGCGGGCTGCGACGTCTTTTGGAAGACCAACTTCCTTATAGATTTCAAGACTATCACCGCGACTCATCACGCGTATTGACGGGTGAATATCAGCCAGAGCCGCACGTGCGGCAGCGGTTGTACCTGTCGGGATCTCAAGAACTGCATGGGTGCTTTTGACCTCAGATTTGACGGTACATCCCATTGCCTTACCCAAGGCTTTGTCGAGGTCTGCAAAGGCCTCTTCTGGGACATCTGACTGGAGTGTCATTTTCGTCTTACTATTTGATTCGCCACTATAAATAGCGATGCCTGCACTATCGGGACCGCGGTCCGTCATTGTGATCAGCATTGATGTCAGCATCTCACCCAATTTGGGTTCGAGTGACTTATCCTTTAGGAATAATCCTACAATTCCACACATGCGATTTCCTCAAAAATGATGCCTGCTTTTGCCGCAGTATCTCGAATCCAACGCTAGCACCAAATATTTTTGCGCTCAACTGTCGGGAAACTTTTTTTCACCTCGTGCAAAAAAAGCTAGGCAAATGCGACTTCACGTGCTTGATTTACGCCAGCGGAAACACTCACAGAAAGAACCGCTTCTACAACTACGATCAAAAGGGGGTCAAAACAGTGGAAGAACAACTCGCAGAATTGGCGGCACAGGTTGCTGCCATTGAGGCAAAGGGGAACATGACAAACACCATGTTTGCCGAGGCTTATTACTACATAACCATACCACTAATGATTATTATCCATGCAGGTTTCCTAGCCTATGAGATGGGTGCATCACGTTCAAAGAACGCATTGTCATCAGGGGTCAAAAACATCCTTGCTTTCGCATTCGTCATTCCAGCGTTCTACTTTTTTGGCTGGTGGGTCTATTGGGCGATGCCATCAGGGTTCTCACTCGCAGCTGGTCCAAATGGGATTTCAGGTGCTGAATATGCAGCCTCGATCGCTTTAGCGTGGGGTGAAAGTGCCGCCTACATGGGGCCAAACACAGAAGATCAGATTGATGGTGTATTCTGGGGTGCCTTTACATTGTTTGCAGCAACGACTGCGTCGATCATGTCTGGTGCTGTGATTGAGCGTATCCAGACAGTGGGTTTTGTGATCCTTGCAATCATTCTGGGTGGGTTCTCTTGGACGCTTGCTGCCGCCTGGGGCTGGCACGCAGATGGTTGGATGGTCCTCAATTGGGGTGTTCACGACTTTGGCGCAGCGGGTCTTGTGCACGCAGTTGCGGCCTTCTTTGCGCTTGGCGTTTTGATCAACCTTGGGCCACGGATTGGCAAGTTTAACGCAGATGGGTCTGCGAATGATCTGTCTGGTCATAACATGCCATTCACAGTCACGGGCCTGATGCTGATTATCGTCGGCTTCTGGGGCTTCTTGATGGCCTGTCTGGTTGTCGGTGGTGAGACATGGTCATGGGGTGCAAACTACACCACGATCTATGGCACACCCACCAACCTTGGCGCATTGGCCTTTAACATCTTGATGTCGATTGCTGGTGGTATCATCGGTGCATGGGTCATGACACGTGATCCGTTTTGGA
The DNA here is from genome assembly GCA_929200295.1 of uncultured Alphaproteobacteria bacterium. Classification (GTDB taxonomy): domain Bacteria; phylum Pseudomonadota; class Alphaproteobacteria; order Rhodobacterales; family Rhodobacteraceae; genus Yoonia. The sequence continues at coordinate 8,416 of CAKMZE010000011.1, read as the reverse complement.
TGATGTCAGGTGCGCTTGCCGGGATCATCTCTTGTGCGTCGGGTCTGGATATCTACTATCCTGCGCTGACGCTCTGCATCGCATTTGCAGGTGGTGTGATCCTCAAACCAGCTGCGGGTATTTTGGAAAGCATGGGTATCGATGATGCTGTTGGTGCTGTGACAGTGCACGGAACCATTGGTATCTTTGGCATGCTGATGCTCGGTATCTTTGCATCCGGTTATCCTGCAGCACTGGGCGAGGGTGCGGCAACTGTGTCCTTTATCGGTCAGGTTGTTGGATCCGTCGTCTTTATCGCAATCGGTCTGATCACGGGCTATGTCGCATCTTTGATCCTCAATATGGTTGGCATGTTGCGTGTCCCTGAGGCGGCAGAGATCGCAGGCCTTGATACCGTGAAAGTTCCAGCGCAAGCCTACCCGGAAGGTATTCCGGCATCGGCACCAGCGTCTGAATAAAGGAGAAATGAACGATGGGATTTCCATACGATAACGGCGGGACTTGGACAGACGTATCCGGCCCGATTTTCATGGGCGCAGGCACATCTGCACCGGGCATGTATGCACTGATCGGTATTATCATCTGCATCGCTGCCCTGGCAATCGGCCAGCGCGCAGAAGCCGCGAAATACGCCAAGCATAAGTAAGGCGTTCAAACCAAAAAAGAGAGGGGGCCATTCGTGGCCCCCTTTTGCGTTTTTGGGTGCGATGTTTAATAAAGAACTTTGCCACGGCCCGGTTTGAGCTTGGCTGGAGAACGTTGGTTGAGATGAACTGACTGGGGTAGAGATGAAAAAGCATGATTTGAGGTAGGGACGGTAGATTTATAGCGGCACTTATTCCAAAACACCTATTTGGCCCCAGCATCGATAATTTTCTCGGCCTACATAGCAGACACGCCTCGTTTGCCTCTCAGGAAACTTTTTTGAATAACAGTCTTGATTTTGACCTGATCATGAGTCTCAATCACTTCAAACAAAAAATACCGTTTGGGAGATTGAGAATGGCCATACTTTGGAGAACATCCGCATTGGCGCACCGCCATGCTGAAATCGGCGGCGAGCTGGAAGATTGGAACGGCATGGGGACCGCTTGGTTCTATGACGATACGCCTGAGCGCGCGAAAGCTGACTATGAGGCGATCCGTACCAAGGCGGGGCTGATGGACGTCTCTGGCCTGAAAAAGGTTCATGTTGTCGGCGCTGACGCCGCTTATGTTATTGACCGGGTTACAACGCGTAACGTTGAAAAAATCGCACCGGGTCGGTCAACATATGCCTCGATGCTGAATGACCGTGGTTTGTTCGTGGATGATTGCATTATCTACCATCTCGCGGTGAACTCTTGGTTGGTGGTGCATGGCACTGGCTCGGGGATGGAGCAATTGGCGGCTGCGGCTGCGGGTAAGAACGTTGAAATCCTGTTTGACGATGATCTGCATGATATGTCATTGCAGGGCCCCAAGTCGGTAGACATTCTTGCAAAAGAAATCCCAGGCATCCGCGATCTTGCTTATTTTGGGTTGATGCAAACGCGTCTTTATGGCCGCGACGTTATGATCAGCCGCACAGGGTATACTGGTGAACGTGGTTATGAGATCTTTTGCCGTGCCAAAGATGCGGTGCATATCTGGGATAGTGTTCTGGAAAGCGGTGGCGCTGATGTCCGCCCTGTTCAGTTCAGCACGCTCGATATGCTGCGGATCGAAAGCTATCTGCTGTTCTATCCCGGCGATAACTCTGAAACCTTCCCGTTTGATGATGACAAATGTGGCGACACGCTTTGGGAGCTGGGTCTCGAGTTTACGGTTTCACCTGGCAAAGAGGGTTTTGTCGGCGCTGAGAACCACTATGCCTCAAAAGGCAAAGAGCGTTTCAAAATCTTTGGTGTGCAGCTGTCTGACAGCATGAAACAGATGGAAATGTTCGCACGTGTGATGGCCGATGGTAAGGATGTGGGCGTGATCACCTATGGCCTGTCTTCTGAGCTGAACAACTATTCTGTTGCGATTGCGCGTTTGGACCCATCAGTGGCCAAAGCCGGCACCAAGCTAACGGTTGTGCAACCGAACGGAACAGAGCTCTCTGCGACAGCGGAAGAGATGCCGTTTTATGACAAAGACAAATCGATCCGCTCTGCAAAGGGCTGATGATTGTCAGGGCGCGTTGCAGATGCTTCGCGCCTTTTTCCATTTCCAATAGGTAGGTAGATGTCGAAGTTCGAATTCCCACCAAGTATCAAAAGCCGCCCCGTTTGGGGCACCTTAGAAGCCAGACAAGGCCCTGCGCATCTGTTCATTTCTGACGCCGAAGGGGCCGAGGCGATTTTGGATGTCGCAACGCCTGAAATTATGAAGACGGCGCATATCATATATATCCCAAAGGGCGCGGATTTCGCGGATCAGCTACGCGCACTGAACCCCGCGCAGTTTTACGAGGGGCCGAGTTATGCAGCCTCTGTCCAACGGATCCGCAAGACACTCGAAGACGCGAAAATGGGCCTACAGGTCTATCTGTCCGGCACCGAAGGGTTGATGGGGCAGGCGCAGAACGAGGCGATGCAAGCGGGGATCGAATTTAATGCGATCCAGACAGAGCATCGCGGATCAACAGCGCGGCGGATGCAATGCGTGCATTGCAAGGGCATCACAGAGGATGTCGAAACCGATCCATTCGTGTGCAGTCATTGCGGGCTCAATCTGTTTGTCCGCGATCACTATTCGCGCAGGTTAGCGGCCTATCAGGGTGTCTGCATTGATGCCGAAGACCCCGGAAACGTTCCTGAGCCAAAGGGGATTTACGAATGAGCGCGGCACCTCAAAAAGCCAAACCGGGCGCGGAAGAGCTAAACGTCACCGTCAGCGCGGTCGTGCCCTTGAATGATCTTGTCACACGGTTTGAGTTCAAGCGCACCGATGGCGCTAATTTTCCACCGTTCTCTGGCGGGGCGCATACGGTCGTAAAGATGCAAGACGGGGATCGTGCGCGGTTGAACCCTTATTCGCTCATGTCTGATCCTGCGGATCTGTCGACCTACGCGATTTCGGTGCGGCGTGATGATGCGGGGCGTGGTGGATCACTGTTCATGCATCAAAAGATCAGCCAAGGCGATAAGATGACAATCACCTATCCGGTGAACCTTTTCAGTCTCGATCTGCGGGCGAAAAAGCATATCTTTTTCGCGGGTGGCATCGGTATTACGCCGTTTCTCTCGATGATTGGTCAGTTAGAGCAATCCAACGGCAATTGGGAGCTGCATTATTCTGTGCGCTCTGAGGCGCTGGGATCTTATGTCGAAATGCTGATGACAAAATTCCCGACAAAGGTGCACGTTTATTACGATGATCAAAAGCAAGCGATCACTTTGACGGACCTCTTGGATGGGCAGCCGCTTGGCACGCATGCCTATGTCTGTGGTCCGGCGGGGATGATCAATTGGGTGCATACAACGGCTGCCTCGATGGGCTGGCCTGATGCGCATGTCCATTCAGAAGAGTTCCTCGCGCCTGAGCCGGGCAAACCGTTTGAGGTCAGGCTTTGCAAATCTGACAAGGTGATTTCCGTTGCTGAAAACGAAAGCCTGTTAGAAGCAATTGAGCGCGCCGGGGTCGAGGCGCCGTTTTTGTGCCGGGGCGGATCATGCGGCCAATGCGAAACCGATGTCGTCAGCTCTGATGGTGAGTTTATTCACCGCGATCACTGGCTGGATGATGAACAGCATGCAAGCGGCGAGAAAATTATGCCCTGCGTCAGCCGCTTTGTCGGCGCCAAGTTGGAGTTGGATAGATGACAATTCAGTTTAATGACGAGACCTTTCGCGACGACTATTCGTTTCGCAATTCTGATTGGGCGATCAAGCGGTTTCCGTTCCCGTTCCACGAAGACAGCTATATGTATTCGGTCAATATGGAACAGCACCGTGGTGGGCCCGAAGGCTCTGTCTACGAAAAGCGGTTTGATGTTGATGAGCATTACGTGGCCGAGATGAAAGACCGCGCGATGGTGCTGGCGGATGATCCGCTGCGCTGCCAGTCGCTGCCGCATATGACGCTGGCAGGCTGGGATTTGCTCGAGCTGATTATGGTCAGCAAGTCCGAGGATTATCCCGATCTTTTTGAGCTACATCGCGACGGCAACAATTGGCGCTGGGTCAATAAGCCAATGGGGATTGATGACACGTTCACCTTTTTGGATGAAACGACACTTCCTTATGGCCCGATGGAATATATCACACGCCAAACCCAAGGGGATTTCTGCGTGCTAGATCAGCGCGATGACAATCTGTGGATGGATGCGGGAATGGTCACAACTCAGGCAGATTGGTCGCTTGATTTTGATATCGGGATGAACTTTTTCGAATGGCACGCGCCGGTGCCATTGGCCCATGAAATGGGGATCTTTCAACGGGCGCTGAAATTTCTTTTGAACATTCAGCAAGGCGCACCTGCGCGGCGGATGAACTGGACGATGACTGTTAATCCGCTCTTGGACACATCCCCCGAAAACTATCACAAGTGGGGCATTCAAAAGACCACAGTGACGCCCGAAAACATCGGTGCAAAACAGCATTTGCGCGTTGAGTTGCAAACGTTCTTCCGTTTGCCGCGTTCAAACGCGCTTGTCTTTCCGATCCGCTGCTATTTGTGCAGCTTTCAAGACATGATGACGATGCCGAAATGGGGCCGCCGTTTGCACCGTGTGATCCGGGATTTGCCGGATGAATTGGCGGCATACAAAGGGTTTATCGATAACCGTCCGATGATGCTCGACTACCTGAGCCAGTTTGATGATGGTCAACCCACAAGCCCCGGCGTATTCCCCGAACCAGACACAGAGCCTGCGCTAAAGACCTAGCGTTTTTGCGGATAGCTGATGACGGATAGATACCGGGCCGGAAGTTTCACAAGAACCTCTGGCCCGTGTGGTGCATCCGCATCAAAGAACAGCGTGTCACCTGGCTTGAGAGGGTAAACATCATCGCTGTGGCGATAATCCACTTCGCCCTCTAGCATATAGATCATCTCAATCCCGCCATGTTGGAAGGTGGGAAAGATGTCAGATTCGGCGCTTAACGTGATCATATAAGGCTCAACGATCACACCGCTTGAATTGGCACCGATATGGCCAAGCAGATTGTACTGATGATTGGCGCGGGTGCCTTCGCGTTCTAGCTCGACACCTTCTCCGGCTTTGGTGTGCACCGCTATGCGATCTTCTTCAAAACCACGGAAAAACGAAGTGAGCGGGACGCTAAGCGCATCGGCCAAGGATTGCAGCGTTGTCAGCGACGGCGACGTATTGCCGTTTTCGATCTTTGACAACATGCCAATAGAAAGACCGGTTGTTTCAGAAAGATCAGCAACTGTGATGTTCTTTTTCTTGCGATACGCGCGCACCTCACGGCCGATTGCCACCTCAAGAACCTTTTCACGCGTCTCACGAACCCGGTGCGGGTTTTGTCGTAAAGTCGTGGCTACCATATCGTTCGCTATCTTTTCTATACTCATCACAGAGCCGCCTTGTACAACTTTACAGAACCTGGGCAAGGTGCCCGAGAAAATGGTTATATTTTCAACTAGATTAGTACAAAAATTTCTTGATAGTATAAAAATATGCATATGGGTAAAAATATCAAGATTGGGATTCTCATTTTACCTGGGTTTCCCATGGCCTGTTTAACATCCATGATCGAACCGATGAGAGCCGCCAATGAAATCTCGGAAACGGATACATTCAGTTGGAAGCTTATTTCAGAGAGCGGCGCACGTGTCAGATCCAGCGCTGCTGTTTGGTTTGAACCGGACCTTGCCCTGTCAGACGTCGAAGATCTGCACCACCTTTATCTTTTGAGCGCACCATCGAGCACGTTTGACGCGCCTGTTGCGTCTAATGGAAAGCTGCGCAAACTTGAGCGGCACGGCATGATGATGGGCGCGATTAGTGGGGGTATTTTCCCATTAGCGCGTTCGGGCCTTTTGCATAATCATATGACGTCGGTTCACTGGTGCTATGCGGCGGCCTTTGAGGCAGAGTTTCCTGAGTTGGACAAAACAGATGAGGTCATCGCATTAGACAGGCGCCGCGCGACGGCGTCTGGTGCTGCGGCTGCGTTCGAATTGGCCTTACATATGATCGAAGACGCATTGGGCCCAGAGGTTGCAACCGAGGTTGCGTGCTGGTTCCAGCATCCATTGGTCAGAGGCGAAGGCGTCACGCAAAAGGTGCCAACAGCGAATAGTGTCAGCACAGATGATATGCTGCCGCAGGTGGTGCAAGACGCTGTTGTGCTCTTTAACAACCACATTGAAGACCCGATTAACGTCGCAGATGTGGCTGATGCGATTGGGATGTCGGTGCGCCAGCTTGAACGGATGTTCAAGAAATCAACGGGGCAAAGCCCACATCATTATTACCGCGCCGTTCGGATGAAAGCCGCGCGCCAGCTGGTTTTATATTCCAAAGATAGCATGAAGGATATCGCCTTGGCGGTCGGATATGCATCCACAGCAACGCTCAGCCAAAACTACGAAGACGTCTTTGGCGTCCGTCCCACAATCGACCGCGAGAAAATCAATTTATTTCGCGTGCGCGACAATGCAGCGGTGCCATCAATTTAATCACGCTTTGAATTTGGGCAAACCGTTGGAAATGCAATATTATCATTGAAATTATAGGTATTTTTGCGTGCTGGCGGTTGGACTTTCGCACACGCAACCTTCCGCACAAGAAAAAAACTTGATTGAGAGGAAAAACATGCGACAGTGTGTACGACAGTATGCGAGTCTCTCTGAGTGTCTCGTTTCTGTGAAACGTGATGTCTGCATCACGCTAGATAGCGCCACAAAAAAGTGGGCAAAAGGGAGATGAACATGAAAAAACTAACAACAGCTTTGACCGCTGGCGTGCTTGCTGCGCTGCCTATGGTTGCTGCCGCTGACAGCGACGACCCAATCGTTATTCCTATCCATAACTGGTCAAGCCAGATCGTTATGTCGAATGTAGTTGGCCAGATTTTCGAAGAAATGGGCCTGAATGTTGAATATGTGACAACAGATAGCCAGGCGGTCTACGAGTCAGTGCGTCTTGGTGACGTGACGCTTGAGCTCGAAGTATGGGAAGGCGCATTTGGCGCATCTTTCCGCGCGGCTTTGGAAAAGGGCGGTATCGTTGATGTGGGTGACCACAACGCTGTAACCCGCGAAGACTGGTGGTATCCGATGTGGACCAAAGACGCATGCCCCGGCCTGCCATCGTGGGAAGCTTTGAATGACTGTGCGGCATTGTTTGCTACAGCAGAAACAGGCGACAAGGGCCGCTATCTCGACGGCCCTGTGGACTGGCTTAAGCACGGTCAAGAGCGTGTCGAAGCGCTGGACATGGACTTTGTCGTTGTGAACGCAGGTTCTGCGGCTGCTCTTTGGGCTGAAATCGGTGCCGCAGAAGCTGATAAACGTCCTGTTGTTGTCTTTAACTGGACACCAAACTTTGCCGAGGCCGTATGGCCAGGTGAGTTCGTTGAATTCCCCGAGTGGGTAGACGGCTGTGACAAAGACCCAGCGGTTGGCCCAAACCCAGATGCGCTATATGATTGCGGCAACCCAGCGACGGGCTATCTGAAAAAAGCAGCTTGGGAAGGCATGGAAGACAAATGGCCAGATGCATATTCAGTTCTGGAAAGCATTTCTTTCACAAACCCACAGATCGCTGAAATGGCAAAACTCGTTGATATTGATGAGCTTGAGCCAGAAGAAGCAGCAGCCGAGTGGCTGGATGCAAACAAAGATGTCTGGAGCAGCTGGCTAAACTAAAGCCTTTTGCTAAGATCTAAATAACCCCCGTCCGGTATCCCGTCGGGCGGGGCCTTTTATCAAAGGACCACTATGTCGACCCAAGCCCCCGTGATCTCTTGCAAGAACGTATGGAAAATTTTTGGGACGAACCCAGAGGGTTTCCTAAAATCAATGACCCCGGGGATGAGCTTTGATGAGATCCGCGCCGCTGGGTACATCGCTGGTGTCAAAGACGTCTCGATCGAAGTGAACAAAGGCGAGATGCTCGTCATCATGGGCCTGTCTGGTTCTGGTAAATCGACCCTCGTGCGCTGTTTTTCACGTCTACACGACATTACAGGCGGCACGATTGAGGTTGCTGGCCAAGACATCATGAAGCTGCCCGAAAAAGAGCTGATTGAACTGCGCCGTTCAAAAATGGGCATGGTGTTCCAATCGTTTGGGTTGCTTCCGCACCGCACCGTCCTAGAAAACGTCGCCTTTCCATTGGAAATGCGTGGGCAGGATCGGCACACGCGCCGTGCGCGGGCCTTAGAAGTCATCAAGCTGGTGGGGCTAGAGGGCCGCGAAGAGTATTTCCCACGCGAACTCTCCGGCGGCCAGCAACAGCGCGTTGGCATTGCGCGGT
>CAKMZE010000010.1:36771-39300 GCA_929200295.1 uncultured Alphaproteobacteria bacterium | reverse complement strand
CGTGCGCACCCCGTTCTGCAAATCACCCCGATACCAAAGCCACGCGAAAATCACGGGTAAGGCACAAAACGACCGAAAGAACACGGCCTCGCCCGGGGGCACAGCATCTGCGGTCGCCTTGATCAAGCTGGCCATGCACATAAATGTGCAAAGCGATAGGATCTTGAGAAATATACCGCGCAAGGGGGTCATGAAAATGGCCTTAGGTCCGTTGACCCTGCTTTGCGCAGATCACGCGCGCCTCGGCAAGCAGTTATCTCATCCACCGGGTGTTAACTTCAGAATATCACCGTGATCAAAGACCAAAAGCACATCTCCCTCAGGGGTCATTTGCACATCGCGCACCCGCCCCTCATCAGGCAACAGCCGCTCTTCACCGATCACCCGCCCCTGTGAAATCTTCAGCCGGACCAAACCGCCGGGGTTCAAGGACCCGATCAACAGATCGCCCTGCCATGGCGCATAGGGTCCATCGTAAAATGTCATGCCAGCGGGGGCGATCACCGGGTCCCAATAGTATACCGGCTGTACTAGCCCGTCTTGCTGGGCGATCCCATCGCCAATCGCGCTGCCATTGTAATTGATCCCATATGAGATCACGGGCCAGCCGTAATTGCCGCCGGCTTGCGGCATGTTCAGCTCATCACCACCGCGCGGGCCGTGTTCGATTGTCCACAGCACACCGTCTGGCGCAATAGCCGCACCTTGCACATTGCGGTGGCCAAGCGACCAGATCGTATCATCGCCCGCCTGACCAAGAAACGGGTTCCCCGCCACAGGCGCACCATCACGCGTGATCCGAATGATCTTGCCGTAGGTCACATCAGGGTCTTGCGCCAACTGGCGTTCTTGCCGGGTTGAGCGTTCACAAGTGGTGATCCAAACGGTGCCATCCGCCATAGGGATAATCCGGCTGCCAAAGTGTTTATCGGAACGCGACGCGCGGTTTTGCAGCCAGATGTCGCGCACATCGCGCAGCGCCAGATCATCGTCCAAAACACCGCGCGCAGCGGCGGTGACACTGCCGCCCGCGACAGGCTTTGCGTAGGTCCAGAAAACCTGACGGTCGCGCGCAAAATCAGGGGATACCGCAACATCCAAAAGCCCACCCTGACCGCTATCATCCACCGCGGGCAGCCCCGCGATCGGGGCGCTAATAGCGCCCGTCGCATCAATCACACGCATCTGGCCAAACCGTTCAGTGACGAGCCACGCCGCATCGGGCAAGGGCGCAATCCCCCAGGGCCGCGTCAGCCCAGTGGCAAACCGCGTGATTGTGACGCCTGTTTCGGGCAGGGCCTCGGCCCGGGTTTGCCCGACAAAGGCAGGGGTGAAATCCGCATTCGCACGGCCCTGCGGTACACCATCAGCACAGGTGATCGCAGGTAAAAACGCAAATAAAACAAACGCACGCATCACTATCCCCAGTCTGAAAAATCAGATCATGCCGCATATTTTCCGGCTTGTGTCTCTTCAACAAGGCCCAATGTGACAAGGGTATCAAGCAGCGGTTGCACCCGCTTATCCCCTGCACCTTTGAACTGACGGGCAATCTGTGCAGCACTCGCCTCGCCCATCTCGGCCAAGGTTTCACGCACGGCTGACATCTGATCAGGCAGGGCCTTGGGCCAGACAAGCACAGCGGCAGCAACAGGGGCCGTGCCAAGATCCATCTGCGCCGTTTGCCCAGAGGCCACCTGCCCTTGTGGGTTTTGGTAATCGGGGCGAAGCCAGCGGATATGACCTGCGGCCTCTTCCTGCGCGCGCGCGTGGTTGAGATCAACAAGACGGTAAAGAATATCCTCGTCCGAAAGATCACGAGGCCAACCATAAGCATCCGCCACGGCATCATCGATCTGATCATGCAGATCACGTAGGATAGTGATGAGGCCTTGATCGTAAATCTCTTTGTCTGTGCCTGCGATCTTGTCACCAGAGCGGAGCTTTTCGAGGACGTTGTACATCTGGGTCAAGGTCAGCTTGGGGTGCGCTGCCTGCTGACGTTTGCGATGCGCATCGAGATCTTCACCGAGTTTGAAAAGATGAGCACGCTGGGTGTCGGTAAGGTCGGGGAAGGGGAATGGATCGAAGCAAAGGCTATTGTTATAGCGAGGATCATTCCCAACTCCCATCCAACCGCAAGTCGCCAGAGAAAAAGTCTGATGTTGACGCGATGACAACATGGCTAGCAGCGACAAGTCTGAAGAGCCAATAACAACTACCTCACTTTCAGGTAGCCCATTAGTCGACTGTATTTGAAAGAGCCGATGTTTAGCGGTTCTTGAAGTAACAATCATGGTGTCAAGGCCGTCTGTTGCAGCTCGGTAACTTCGGCTGGGGTCGCCAAAAACCCACCAGTTTTCTTTTCTCCAAGGCACACTATTCTCGTCTCGCACAGGCTTAACCGTGTCCAAGAGATGTTGAAACGCCGCAGGATATCGGCTTTTCGCATCATCTGCATCAAGCCCCCAGAGGTCGATGACCCAACGTTCCTTGTGTATTTGAGTTAAGTCGTAACCACCAAAGAAT
>CAKMZE010000010.1:20145-36761 GCA_929200295.1 uncultured Alphaproteobacteria bacterium | reverse complement strand
CTGATGATCCGTTTCTCAATAGCATCTGTGTCATAGGCTAGCTTTTCTGCGTGAGACTTTGAGATTGCAAACCCTTTGCCAATCAAGAACGCGCCTCTGGCAGACAGCTTTTGATTGCTCTTCAGTGGGCCAGCTTCCAAAACATCTGCCCCAAGCCTCAGATTGCTAAAGACGCGGCCATATTCACTTTCAGTTTCAAGTCTTCTTCCCAGTTCTTCCGAGCGGTCCTTTACCTCGTTTTTTATGAGCTCAAGGCGCCCATTACGGCGGCCTTTTGAGCCCACAGTCATCGAAATCCTTACAGCCGCGCCGAATTGCGCATCAACCCATGGGTAATCTGGGACCGCGAATAGAAAAGAGAGCGTATTTTTGGGGTCACGTAACATAGGCTCAACGACGGCGCGATTTCTCATCTGACGCAAACTGTTGGTCGCAATGTAACCAAAGCGACGGCAACCAGAACCTTTTTTGGCATTCCATTGCGCGGCTCTTGCGGCGGCTTTGGCCCACCAGTACATTACCAAATCGACGCTGTCGGGTATGTTTGGGTATGCATTTCTTAGTGCATCCACATATCCGCTCCCAAGGTCCTGCCTTTGCTTGCTGCCACCAATAAACGGTGGATTGCCGATGATAAAATCCGCCTCTGGCCATTTTGTGGGTTTGGGATTGGTATAGTCATAGACTTGGATCCGCGCATCGGGGTCGGGGATCTCTTCGCCTGTGACCTGATGCGTGATCGTCGTCACCCCGTCCCAGCGGGTCACGGGCGTGCCGTCATCATCCATGCGCGGCGTGCGTTTGCCCCATTTCAGCACCGCGTCGCATTGCGTGATGTTTTGAAAATCCTTGAGCACAGGCTCAGACGGCGTTGCCTTGCCAAAGGTTTTAAAATGCCATTGCAGATAGCCGATCCACAGCACCAGCTCTGCGACATTCGCGGCCCATGGATTAAGCTCAAGCCCGAGAAAGTTTTCAGGGTTCACCGTGATGGTGCTGATTTGGGTGTCGCCCAGTTCCTCGAGTTGGGCCGTGACCTCGCCCTCGAGCCGTTTCATCATCTCCATCGCGACATAGAGAAAATTCCCCGAACCACAGGCCGGATCAAGCACGCGGGTGGCGCAAAGCCGGGTTTTGAAACGGCGTACCGTGTCGATGGCCGCGTCATGCCGGTCTTGGGCTTTCAGATTGGCGGCCGCGGCTTGCGCGTCTTCCCAATCCGCGCGGAGCGGCTCAATGATCGTCGGGATGACCAAGCGTTCGACATAAGCACGCGGGGTGTAATGCGCGCCAAGTTTGTGGCGTTGTCGTTTATCAAGCGCGCGCTCGAGAAGCGTGCCAAAGATCGCAGGCTCAACCTGGCGCCAATCAGCCTCTGCGGCCTCGATCAAAAGCCCTAACTGGAGCGTATCAAGCGGCAGCGCATCCGCTTCTTTGAAAAGCCCGCCGTTGAATTTGAGCAGATCAGTTTTGAGAACCGTTGAAAAACCGCCATTGTTCATTGTGTTCCACAAGGCCGCAAGCGTGGGGGCGGCATGTTCGGGATGGCCGCGCAGGTCCTTGAGCGTTTGGGTAAAGCTGCCCATCGGGATCAGGTCAACATCCTCGGCGAACATCGTAAAGAGACAGCGCATCAAAAACCGCGCGACGGTTTCGCTATCGTGATTTTGCGCCTCAAAGGATTTGCCAAGCGCGGCAAGGTGGCTCGCGATTTCGCGGGTGACACGGGCAGAGTGCAGCGCCGGGTCAAGCGACATCGGGTCAGTCCAGATCGCACGCAATAGATCGCGCGTTTCAGGCTTGCGCAGGTCCTCTAGCATAATGCGGTAGCGCATTGCGTCTGGGAATTGGTTATACCCGTGGCCCTGACACGAGAAATCCGCGTAAAGCTCGATCATATATCCGACATCGACGACCAGCAAAAAGGGTGGCCAGCCGTCTTCCTTGGCGACATCGCGCGCATACCTGTCGGCTTGGTTCTTTGCTCTGAGCATGGTTTCGCGCCACTTTGCCGTTCCGCGCTTTCCATGCCCTTTTTGCGGCTTTGTGGCGGTGGGAGCAGACAAGAGGGCCAGCTGATTGACGTCGCTTGGGGCCTTGGCATCGACGCCCTGCTTGGCCTCCATCACAAAGCAGCCCTTGCGATAAAGATCTATGCGTCGCGTGCTGGCTTGTCCTGAGTGGGTCGAGATCACCGGGCGCTCAAACCGGTAATCATTGCTTTGCCCGTCGCTTGTTGCTGGTTTTGGGCATTCAACACCCAATAAGGTTGTTAGCTCAGTTGCAAAAAGCTGGAAATTACTGATCTCACTGCCGCCTGAGGATTCCCAGCGTGTAATAAAATCTTCGATATCATGTGCGCTGGGCATCGGTTTTTAATCTTCCACTCTCACTTGGCCGCGTGCACGATGGCGCAGATATGATAGACCGTAAACTGTCCTGCCGCCTAACGAAAGAGATTTTGCAATCTCAGGTGGTTTTTGGCATTGGAACGAGAGACCGTAAGCATTGGAAAACCACGCCATGATACCCGATCATCTTTTGCCGCAAACTGCGCTTGACTGGTATCAGGCAGGGCGCAAGGTCGCGGTGGCGATGGTGGTTGAAACCTGGGGCTCTGCCCCGCGTACAGCGGGCAGCTGGATGGTGATCGACGACAGCGGCGCGATGGAGGGATCTGTTTCGGGCGGATGCGTTGAGGGGGCCGTTGTGGCCGAGGCGCAAGCCGCGATCACAGACGGGCAATCGCGCCTGCTCGACTATGGGGTGAGCGATGATAATGCCTTTGCGGTGGGGCTCGCCTGCGGTGGGCGGATCCGCATATTGATCGATGTTGTTGGGCACAGCATGCCCGTTTCGCTGCTCATGCAATTGGCGCAAGAACACCCAATTGCCTATGTCGCCGATCTTCACAGCGACGCGCGCGCAACCGCACAGCCTGACGCATTTCCAGACCGCTTTCGGTTTGATCGCTCAGGTGTTGAAGATGACGATACAACATATGTTGGTATCCATAATCCAGCCCTAAGGATGATCATCGTTGGGGCCGTTCATATCGCACAGACGCTATGCATCACCGCACGTGCCTGTGGCTTTGTACCGATTGTCATCGATCCACGCGAGGCCTTTTCATCATCAGAGCGGTTCCCGAATACCACCATCCTGTCTGAGTGGCCGGATGAGGCGATCACAGCGCTCGCGCCAGACCCACGGACAGCGATCATCACATTGGCCCATGATCCAAAATTAGATGATCCCGCGATCATCACAGCACTGGCGTCTGATGCATTTTATCTGGGGTGCTTGGGCTCAAAGCGCACCCATGCAAAGCGTGTCGCGCGCCTAAAAAGCGCAGGTCTATCTGACAGTGATATCGCACATATTCATGCGCCTGTTGGGCTTAACATCGGTAGCCAAGGCCCTGCTGAAATCGCGATCAGCATCATGGCTGAGGTGATCCAAACCCTGCGCAAAACCCCATAAGAGCAAGCGCGCGCCATATAGCCTGCATATGGCCAGATCGTTGACAGCACACGATCTGATTGTCATGCTGCCTTACATACACCTGAACATACACGAGATTTAGGTGTAAAATGGGAGGACATCATGATGACTTTTAATATTGGGCGACGCGCCCTGATGGCGTCAGCTGTTGCAGTGCTTGGCTTTGCAACACCCGCGATGGCTGATGGACATAAAATTCTCGACAGTATTCACTTTCTGATCCCCGGCGGTGCTGGCGGTGGCTGGGACGGCACAGCCCGTGGCACAGGCGAGGCGCTGACCACTGCCGGTCTTGTCGGCAGTGCGTCTTATGAAAACATGTCAGGCGGTGGTGGCGGTAAGGCCATCGGCTATCTGATCGAAAACGCGGATAGTAATCACGGCACATTGATGGTCAATTCGACCCCGATTGTGATCCGGTCTTTGACTGGCGTGTTTCCGCATAACTTTCGCGATCTGACACTCGTGTCAGGCACAATCGGCGATTACGCAGCGATGGTCGTTGGCAAAGACAGCCCGATCAATTCAATGGATGACCTGATCGCCGCTTATGATGCTGATCCTTCGGCGACTGCTATTGGCGGCGGCTCAGTGCCGGGCGGCATGGACCATTTGGTTGCCGCCATGGTGATGGAGGCCGCAGGCAAAGATGCGCTAGGTGTGAAATACATTCCCTATGACGCAGGCGGAAACGCAATGGCAGCCCTGCTGTCAGGTGAAATCGCAGCGCTTTCAACAGGGTTTTCCGAAGCCGTTGATCTCGCCAATGCGGGTGAGGTGAAAATCATCGGCGTCACTTCAGCTGACCGCGTGCCAGCCGCACCTGATGCGATGACCATGATGGAGCAAGGGATCGACACCACGTTCGTGAACTGGCGCGGGTTCTTTGCAGCACCCGGTTTGCCAGATGACAAACTTGCCATGTACCAAGATGCGATTGCACAGATGTACGACACCGCAGAATGGGAAGACGTGCGCGCGCGCAATGGCTGGGTGAACATCCATAACTCTGGCGGCGATTTTCAGACCTTCCTTGAAGAGCAAGAAACCGTCATCGGTGATCTGATGAAAAAGCTTGGGTTTCTCTAAGACACCCTAATCTGACAGAGCGGTCTGCCGCTCTGTCACCCCCACCAAAGGAGACCGCACATGGCGCTGGATCGTTGGATCGCACTTGTGCTTTTGGGCATCTGCCTCGCTTATGGATATGCGGCCTGGTTTACGATGGATGGCAATATGGCGCCATTCATGAAACGTAACCCGATTTGGCCCAGTACATTTCCAAAGGTGCTGTCAGTGCTCGGTATTATCGCCTGCTGCTTTATTTTGCTTGGCGTTGAAAAAACCACACCAAAAGAAGCCGAGATCGACTATCGCCGTTTGGGTGACTACCACATTGGCCAAGCCGTGATGCTGCTTGGGTTGATGGTGCTTTATGCGCTGTGCCTGAGACCCGCTGGCTTTATGCTCTCCACATCTGGGTTTTTGATCTTAGGCGCTGTCATTCTGGGCGAACGCAAGTGGCCCTTGCTGATCACCATTTCCCTGATCGCCACCTTTGTCGTTTGGTATCTCGTGCAAGAGGTTCTTGGCATTTATATGCGGCCCTTACCCGGATTTTGGAGAGGCTAAGATGCTCGAAGGATTGCTCATCGGTCTTGAGACAGCGCTCTCGCTTCAAAACCTGCTGATGGTTATTGGTGGCTGCCTGATTGGGACATTCATCGGAATGCTGCCGGGTCTTGGGCCGATGTCCATCATCGCGATCATGATCCCAGTAGCTATTTCTATAGGCGATGCCTCGGCCGCGTTGATCCTGCTTGCCGGGGTTTATTATGGTGCGATCTTTGGCGGCTCGACCTCATCGATTTTGCTCAATGCCCCCGGCGTTGCGGGCACCGTTGCCTCTAGCTTTGATGGCTACCCGCTTGCGCGTCAGGGAAAGGCAGGCAAAGCGCTCACCATCGCCGCAATCGCGAGCTTTGCAGGTGGCACAATTGGCGCGATACTGCTGATGATTTTTGCGCCTGCTTTATCCTCGGTCGCACTACTTTTCCACTCTGCGGAATACTTTGCACTGATGGTTGTCGGGCTCTCTGCCATCGCGGCCTTTGCAGGCACTGGGCAAATCGCCAAAGCAATGATTATGACAATCCTAGGGTTGATCATGGCCACCGTGGGTGAGGGCGCGCTTTTTAACCTGCCGCGTTTCACGATGGGCATTATGGATCTGCAATCTGGCTTTGGGTTTATCACATTGGCCATGGCCATGTTCGCCCTGCCCGAAGCGTTGTTCCTCGTTCTCAAACCCAAAACGCTCAAAGCGGGCGAAAGCGAAATCACCGAATTGCGCATCACGCGCGCCGAGGCAAAAGCCATCGCGCCTGTCATCGGGCGGCAATCCTTGCAAGGGTTCTTTATCGGGGTTCTGCCCGGCGCAGGAGCGACAATCGCCAGTTTTCTTGGCTATGCAGTTGAACGCAATATCGCGCCAAAAGACGAGCAAGAGCAATTTGGCAAAGGATCAATCAAGGGGCTCGCCGCACCTGAGACAGCGAATAACGCCGCTTGCACCGGCTCTTTTGTTCCGCTTCTGACGCTTGGCATCCCCGGTTCTGGCACAACGGCAATCCTGCTTGGCGCATTGATCGCACTGAATGTATCACCCGGCCCACGGCTGATGATCGATGAGCCGCAGATTTTCTGGGCCGTGATCATGTCGATGTTCATCGGCAATCTGGTGCTTTTGATCCTGAATCTGCCACTGATCCCCTATATCGCGAAGGTACTTGCGATCCCGCGCAATTATCTCATCCCGTTTATTTTGTTTTTCACCCTGATGGGCGCCTATATCGGGCAAAACAACGCGACAGAGCTATTACTCCTCATCGGGTTTGGCATTTGTGCTACGGCACTCAAGTTTGCCGATTACCCTCTCGCGCCACTTCTCATTGGATTTATCCTTGGCGGGATGATGGAGGATAACTTTGCGCGTTCCATGCAGCTATATGATGGTGTCGCCTTTATTTGGGAGAGACCTATGACGCTGGGGCTTTTGGTGATAGCGTTGATACTTATCATCCTACCCAGCTACCGCGCCCGCCGCGCGAAATATCACGCAAGCGGCGTTGCCGACGGGAGTTAACGCGTAAAGGAAAGCCCCCATGTCAGACGCAAAGTTTTGGAACAAGATCGCCCCGAAATACGCAAAAGACCCGATTTCAAATGAAGACGCCTATCACGCAACGCTCGACATTATCCGTGGCTACATCAAGCCAACATCGCGCGTGATTGAGTTGGGCTGCGGCACGGGATCAACCGCATTATTATTGGCTGAAAATGCTGCATCATACCATGGCACGGATATCGCAGAAGCGATGATCGAGATCGCACGCGATAAGATCACGCCCGACCATGCTGCCTTGTCTTTTGACGTTGCCCCTGCCGATACTCTCCCTGCTGATGGGGCGGATATCGTTTTGGCGCTTAATCTGCTGCATGTTGTTTCTGACCTTGATGCGGTACTGTCCGCTGCACATGCGGCACTTCCTCAGGGCGGTCATTTCATCGCTAAAACCGCGCTGATGAAAGAGGGCAATTGGATCATCCCAAAGATTATCCCACTGATGCAGTTTATTGGTAAGGCACCGTCAGTGCTGTCGCTTTCCGAGGCCGAGCTGAACACCGCATTGGAAAACAACGGCTTCGAAATCGTCGAAACGCTCCGCCAAAAAGACACGGTGCCAAGGCTGTTTACGGTCGCGCGGAAGCTATAATAAGAAACGCCCCACCATTTCTGGCGGGGCGTTGCGTTGTTTAATGTAGTTGAGCTTACGCCACAGACCAACGCTCGGCCATGCGGGCGTTGTCCATCTGCCAGAGGTTACCAACAGTGTCAGGTGACGAGATCCGGTTGTTCACGGCCTGTACATAGTTCGCAAACATTGGGATCAGCACGCCGCCCTCATCACGTAGGATCTGCTGCATTTCGCCATACTGTTCGCTCCGCTTATCGCTGTCGAGCTCAGCGCGTGCTGTCAACAGCAGCTCTTGGAAGCGTGGGTGATCCCAGTTACTGTCATTCCAAGGCACACCAGCCTCATAAGCAGTTGAGAACATCCAATCCTCAGTTGCGCGACCTGACCAGTAGCATGCACAGAACGGCTTTGCGTTCCAAACATTTGACCAGTAGCCATCAGCTGGCTCTTGGATAACGTTGATGTTGATCCCAGAACCGGCAGCAGACGCTTGGAACAGCTGCGCTGCATCAACAGCGCCTTCGAACGCCGCATTAGATGCTGACAGATCGATATCAAGGCTATCAAGACCCGCCTGCTTGAGGTGGAAGGCCGCCTTATCAGGGTCGTATGACAGCTGCTCCATATCGGCAGCATAATACTGGTTAGCTGGGCCAATAGGTGTGTCGTTACCAACCTGACCGTGGCCAAGCAGAATTTTGTCGACCATTTCTTGACGGTTGATACCGTACTTCAATGCCTGACGCACATGCACCTGATCAAATGGCGCAACATCTGTCAGCATTGGGAAGGAATAGTGCTGGTTACCAGTGACTTCCTGAATACGCACAGCTGGGTTCGCCTTCAGCAAACCTTCTGTTTTAAAGTCGATCCGGTTGATCGCATCAACCTGACCCGTCATCAGCGCGTTCATACGGGCTGTGTTGTCATTGATCGCGATGTACTCGATCTCATCAAAGAAGCCAGCGCTGTCGCCTTTGTAGTGGTTTGGTACGCGCTTTGCGACCATACGCACACCTGGGTCAAAGCTCTCAACAGCATAAAGACCTGTGCCGATGCCCTTTTGGATCGCTTCTTCGATCATGCCATCTGGGAACATCAGGATGTGATAGTCTGACATCAGATAAGGGAAGTCAGCATTGCCAGCCGCAAGAACAAACTGGATCTGGTGATCCGTGATTTTGTTCATTTCTGAGATCGCAGACACAATCGGCTTGGCCGCAGATTTCGCGCCTTCCTCAGTGTGCATATTCAGTGATGCGATCACGTCATCCGCACCAAATGATTTGCCATTGTGGAATGTCACGCCCTTGCGTAAGTTGAATGTCCAAGTTTTCGCGTCTGCGGATGCTTCCCAGCTCTCTGCAAGCTCGCCTTTGAGCGTACCGTCGGCACCAACTTCGGTCAGACAGTCAAAAACTGTACCGTGCGCGGATGCGATCATAAAGATGTCAGAGTGTGTCCGACCATCCCAGCTGTCAGAGGTGTTTGCACCACCCATACCAGCCGTCAGCTTTCCACCACGCGTTTGTGCGCGCAGTGGCATGCCTGTCAGGCCAAGAACACCGGCGGCAACACCGGTTTTCAACAGGCCGCGTCTGCTAATTCCATTCATATTTCATTCTCCCTGGTTATTATTCGTCTGGGCTTTTACACCCATTATTTTACCTGCAAGCAGGCGATTCGTCATTACATCTTATCAACAGCTGCATCACCAATGTTATCAACTCCACGGTCAGCTAACAAATTTGTCAGCCAGTCTGGGTCCATTTCTGGTACAGATGACAGTAATAAATCCGTGTACGCATGGTGAGGCGGCGTGAACATATCATGCTTTGGGCCCTGTTCTACCACACGGCCATCCTTCATCACCACAACCTCATCCGCAATTGCGCGAACTGTCGCCAGATCATGGGTGATAAACATATATGACAGCGAAAGCTCATCTTGCAATCGCGCCAAGAGCCGTAAAATACCCTCGGCCACAAGCTGATCAAGCGCTGATGTGACCTCATCACAGATGATAAACTTTGGCTCAGCGGCGAGCGCACGGGCAATGCCGATCCGTTGCTTTTGTCCGCCTGATAGCTCTGACGGTAGCCTGTTATAATAGTCTGCTGCTGGTAGCTCGATCTGCTCCATCAGCTCATCAACGCGTTTGCGCAAGGCCCCGCCCGTCAAGCCGCTATAAAACTGCACAGGTCGCGAAATGATATTGCCAACTGTCACACGCGGATTCAGGGCCGTATCCGCCATTTGATAAATCATTTGCACCTGGCGCAACTGGTCCTTGGTCCGCTTGCGGTAGTCAGCGGGCATGACCTCACCACCGAATGAAATCTCACCTGCCTTTGGTGGCAAAAGCCCTGTGATACAGCGCGCTGTCGTCGATTTACCTGATCCAGATTCGCCCACAACAGCGACCGTGCGGCCCTCGTGGATATCAAAGCTAACGTCATGCAAAACTGGCACCTTGCCATAAGCCGCATCAACACCCTTTACGGCGACAACAGGTACAGCACCGGCCACAACAGGTGCTTTGAGCGGGCGTTCAAAGCTGCGCACAGCCCAAAGCGATTTTGTGTATTCTTGCGTCGGTGCAGATAGCATGGTGCGGGTATCTGCGGTTTCCACCTCATCACCTTTGAGCAACACTTTGATCCGGTCAGCCATCTGCGCCACAACAGCCAGATCATGCGTGATGTAAATTGCGGCTGTATTATACTCTTCGACGATCTCACGGATCGCGGCCAAAACCTCGATCTGGGTTGTCACATCAAGCGCTGTTGTCGGCTCGTCAAAGATGATCAGATCAGGGCGACATGACATCGCCATTGCCGTCATCGCGCGCTGCAACTGCCCACCAGACACCTGATGCGGATACCGAAAGCCGATGTTGTCAGGGTCGGGCAACCGCAGTTTTTGATAAAGCGCCATGCCGTCTTGTTCGCTATCAGCACGCGACATGATGCCATGCTGTGTTGGCGCCTCAATATGTTGCTCGATAATCTTATGCGCTGGATTAAAGCTCGCGGCGGCTGACTGGGCGACATAAGCAATGCGCTTGCCTAACAACCCCCGTTTTACAGCAGCAGAGGCCGTGAGCAGATCAATCCCATCAAAGGAAACAGAACCTTTGGATATCCGCACGCCATCACGGCAATATCCCATCGCAGCGAGACCCAGCGTAGATTTACCTGCACCAGATTCCCCAATCAACCCAAGCACCTCACCTTTTTTCAGGTCAAGGTCCACGCCATTAATAATGGGATTCCATGTTTCGTCTGACCGCCCTTCGAGCCAAAGGTCACGAATTGTAACAAGCATATCCGTCATTCCTTGAGCCCCGATGATTTGTGCAACATCCAGTCAACGACAAAATTCACAGCCACAGTCAGCAGCGCAATCGCGCCCGCTGCCAAGAGCGGTGTAATCGACGCCGTTGGTGCAAACCCTGCGTAATTGATAAAGCCCGCGAGATCGCGCACCATCGTGCCCCAATCCGCAAGCGGTGGTTGGATACCCACACCCAAGAACGACAGTGAGGCAATCGTCAGGAACACAAAGCAAAAGCGCAGGCCAAATTCGGCCAACAAAGGCGCTGTCGCATTGGGTAGAATTTCACGGAACATCAGATAACCGAGCCCCTCACCACGCAATTTAGCTGCTTCAATGTAGTCCATCACAACGATGTTTTGTCCCACGGCGCGGGCCAAGCGGTAGACGCGTGTGCTGTCAATCACCGCAATAATCACAATCATAAAAATCGTCAGCGGAATGCCCAATGTCGCCGACCACACACTAGCAATCGTCATCAAGAGCAAGGCAAAGATCAGCGATGGGATCGCCATAAGCACATCCACGGCGCGCGATAGCACCTGATCAAGCCAGCCGCCCAATGTTGCCGCCAAAAACCCGAAAGTACCACCTAAAAGGAACGCAAGAACCGTGGTAACAAATGCGATCCCAACCGTGTTTTGCGCGCCATAGATCAAGCGGCTCATGATATCGCGACCGATCTGATCTGTCCCAAGCGGGAAATCAGGATGCCCGCCCAGCGCAGGATCACCGCCCGCTGCAATGTTTGCAGCAACGCCTTGCAAGATTTCTTCTTGCCCATAGGGCGCAATGGCCCCGGCAAAGACTGCAAGAAAGATATAGATGATAATGACCAATATCCCAAAAGACGCGGTCAGCGGCATGGACCGAAACAGCTTTTTACTGCCCGCCGTTCCAACAGCACGGCCCAAAAGCCGAAACAGCCAGGCGGCAATCGCAAAGCCTATAAACCCTTGGATCGCGATCCCGAGAAAGAAGAACTTGTTCGCGATCATCGGGTCTTCGCTGCGCGATTGCATAAAGCCCCAAACGAGCCAGATTAAAATCACAAGACCCAGCACATACCCAAAGGCCACACCATATGGCATATCACGAAAGAACGGTGCATTTTGCGTGACCCGCTGCCCAACAGCACGAAACACATAGCCCAAAACGGCTATCCCAATGAGCAAAGTCGCAAGATTGCCAATAAAACTTTCAAAGATCATTTTGGATGCCTCAAGCGCGGATTAGACAAGATCGACAGAACATCGGCGGTTAAATTCAGCAAAATATAAGCGGCTGCAAAGATCAAACAGCAGGCTTGCACAACCGGGATATCGCGAATTTTGACACTATCAACAAAGAGCTGCCCAATACCCGGATAAACAAACACCACCTCGACCACCACCACGCCCGTCACAAGATAGGCAAGGTTCAGGGCAATCACATTAATGATCGGCGCCAGCGCATTTGGCAGCGCATGTTTCACAATCACCCGCATGGGCGACATGCCTTTTAGGCGCGCCATCTCGATATAGGGGCTTGCGAGCAGATTAATAATCGCAGCCCGTGTCATCCGCATCATATGTGCGGTCACAACAAGGGTAAGTGTTAAAGCTGGAAGAAGCGTCTTTTCTAACCGTTCTGAAAATGACATCCCATCATAGATATTCGACAGCGATGGCAAGATCGGGTTCAGAACGGCCAAAACCAAGATCAGAATATATGCCATAAAAAACTCGGGGCTTGAGATGCTCGACAGCGTCATGACGTTGGCTGCCCGGTCAAACACCGTGTTGCGATAAAGTGCGGCCAAAACCCCGAGGGTCACCGCAATCGGCACCGCAATCATTGCCGTCACACCCGCAAGAAAGAGCGTGTTGCTGAGGCGCGGTGCAATCTGGTCAACCACTGTCACATCACCTGCACCGCCCATATTGGTCTGAAACATTAGCTGCGCAAAGCTTGTCCCCAGATCACCCGTCAGCATCCCGCTTAACCAAGAAAGGTAACGCGTCACGGGCCCCTGATCGAGACCCAGATCCTCGCGAATGGATTTGACCGCTTCTGGTGTCGCACCTTGACCCAAAATGGATTCGGCGAAATCACCGGGGAGCAAATTAACGGCGGTGAAAATGACGACCGACACGATCAAGAGTGTGAGTAGCCCCAGCGCAAGGCGCTGTAAAATAATCGAAAGGACGTTGTCCAAGGTTTCGGTGTCCTGTGTAGTTCTTAACGTAAGCTTAAGGACTGAAACGCTTGTGTAAACCCTAAAGACTCAATCGATCGCGCTGCATCGCCATCAAATCCATGCTGCGCACAAGTTCTGCGCTAATTCCGGGTTCTGATAACGCATGCCCTGCACGGCCAATCATCACCAATCGCGACTGCGGCCAATGCGCGGCGAGCGTATAGGCCGATTGTGGTGGGCAAATCATATCATAGCGCCCCTGCACAATCACACCCGGAATATCAGCGATCCGTGTCATACGGTCTAGGATCTGCTGATCTTCATTCAGAAACCCCGCGTGCATAAAATAGTGGTTTTCGAGCCGCGCAAAGGCGCGCGCATATGCGCCTTGGCTTTCACCGACCAATCCATCGCTGCCTATTGCAGCAAGCGCATTTTCCCAGCCAGACCATGCTTTGGCGAATTTGATTTCTGTCTCAATATCACCAGAGAATAAGCGGCGATGATATGCCGCGATCAGATCATCCTGTTCATCCTCTGGGATAAGCCCCGCAAATTTCTGCCACAAGTCTGGCCAAAATCGCGCAGCGCCACCGCCATAAAACCAATCAAGCTCGGGCCTTGTCATCAAAAACACCCCGCGCAAGGCTAGGGCTGCGACATGTGACGGATGTTCTTGCGCATAGATCAAAGCAAGGGTCGCGCCCCAGCTGCCGCCAAAGACGATCCACCGATCAATGCCAAGGCTCACACGGATCTGCTCAATATCCGCCACTAGATGCCACGTTGTATTGGCTTCAACACTCGCATGCGGGCGCGACCGGCCACAGCCGCGCTGATCAAAGAGAATGATCCGATACAGGTCGGGGTCAAAATAGCGTCGCATCGCGGGGCTACAGCCTCCACCGGGCCCGCCGTGCAGGACAACAACAGGGATGCCATTTGGGTTGCCGCATTGCTCAACATAAATATGGTGGCCATCACCCACATCCAGCATATGCTGCTCATAGGGATCAAGTGATGCGTATAAATGCGCCACTGCGCGATTTTGACCCGAGACCTTATCCATAACAAACCTATATAGTGTGTTGTAACAGGACACCATGCCCGCAAATCAGTTAGTCCAACGGAAGAAAACATGAGCGCCCCAGACATCAACACGGTCGACCCCGCTGAAATCGCCAAATTCGAAGCCATGGCCGCAGAATGGTGGGATCTGGAGGGCAAGTTTAAACCGCTCCATATGCTCAACCCTTGCAGGCTCGACTATATTACACGTCAAATTGCATCAGAGTTTGGGCGTGATCTGAATGACCCGCGCCCGTTTAAAGGGCTTGATATCGTTGATATCGGTTGTGGCGGTGGGTTGCTGTGCGAACCCATGGCGCGGCTCGGGGCAACGGTGGTCGGGATTGATGCGGCCGCAGGCAATATCCCTGTGGCCCGGATCCATGCTGAGAAATCAGAATTAGAGATCGATTACCGCCATACAACCGCAGAGGACCTAGCAAAAACAGGGGCTGCATATGACGTGGTGCTGAACATGGAGGTGGTCGAGCATGTTGCCGATCCGCTGGGATATCTAACCGCCTGCCAGACCCTTCTAAAACCCGGTGGGCTACATATTTGTTCAACCCTTAACCGCAATCCCAAAAGCTTTGCCATGGCGATCATTGGTGCAGAATGGGTGATGCGCTGGCTGCCCAAAGGCACCCATGACTGGGCAAAGTTCATCACCCCGGATGAGCTTTTTGATCTGCTTGAGGGCGCGGGATTAAAGCCTGTTGATCGCAAGGGGTTTCAGTTTAATCCGCTGCGCTGGGATTGGCAGATTTCAGAGCGGGATTTATCCTGTAATTACGTTACCGCCAGTATAAAGCCCTAAGCTCTGCATCAAGCGCACGACTGGGGGCCAGCCCCCAGACCCCCGGGATATTTCAAAACCTAAGAAATGTTTAGTCGACCTTTGTCAGCTGTAGACGCAATTCGCGTAAGAGTGGCAATGTGCCTTTTACTTTGTCAAAGCCGATCTCGCGCACGACATTGGTGATCACGGGGACAATACCAGCAAGTGCGGCCTCGCGCGCAGCTAGTCCTGCGGGGCTGATCGCGACACGTTTACGCCGGGCATCATCCCAATCGGGGCGGATATGTACCCAGCCAGCCCACTCAAGCTTGCCCAATGTATTGGTCATCGCGCCGCGCGTGAGATGGAAAACCTTTGCCAATTCAGCAGGTGTTTTTTCGGTACCAGAGTGCGCCAAATGATTGAGCACAGAGAAATGTGACAGCTCCATTCCCTTTGGCAGGGCCTTCGCAATATTTGCACGGGCCAGCTGATCAACAGCCAGAATTTCGCTAAACAAGGTAACGGCAAGGTTTTCTGTTTGGTCAGACATTTATGGCCCTGCGTAATCGCGATCATGATCCAGCGCTGCAATACGCTTGCGCGCATCTGACACGGCGGTGAGGTCAAGATCAACCATTGTGATCCCCGGGGCCGCGCCACCATCAGCAAGCACATTCCCCCACGGATCAACGGCAAGACTATGGCCGTAGGTTTCCCGCGGCGCCCCGCGTGATGCGGGGTGCACCCCGGTTTGTGCCGCAGCAAGAACAAAACACCCGGTTTCAATCGCACGTGCTCGCAAGAGCGGCTCCCAATGGGCGGCGCCTGTAACGACCGAGAATGCAGAAGGTACCAGTAAAATCTGCGCACCGGCTTGTGCTAAATCACGGTAAAGATATGCGAACCGCAGATCATAACAGATCGAAAGCCCTAAAACCCCAAGCGGGGTATCAGCGATAACTGCGCGTGTGCCAGGGCGGTAGCCCGCGCTTTCGCGGTAAACTTCCGTCGCAGAAACATCCACATCAAACATATGAATTTTATCATAGCGCGCGATCACATCACCTTGATCAGAGATTAAAAAACTACGGTTGGCAAAACGCCCATCAGGGTCACCCGTTTTCAGCGCTAAGGACCCAATAGAGATCCAAACCCCCAATACCTTAGCCTCGGCACGCAAGGCAGCGAGCGTTTGATCATCCGCCTCAAGTTGTAGAGCCGCGTTTTGCTGGGCGCGGCTGCTAGATACGCAATTTGTGACCTCGGGGGTGAGGATAATCTCAGCCCCGCTTTGTGCAGCTTGTCGCACCAAATCCAATGTGCGCACCAAATTTACAGCAGGATCATCGCCGGATGTGAGCTGCAGAAGTGCTGCCTTCATGCCGCAAGAAGCGCGTCAAGCTTTCCGCTTTGGTGCAATGCGTTGAGGTCATCAAACCCACCCACATGTGTAGCGCCGATGAAAATTTGCGGCACTGTACTACGGCCATTTGCGCGGTCTATCATTTCTGCGCGCCGTTCGGGTTGGGCAGAAATGTTGATGGTCGTATAGGCGATATTTTTGTGATCAAGCAGCCGCATCGCGGCATGACAAAACCCACATGTTGGCTTGATATAGAGCGCGACGGTTTGCATCACAAAGACTGCCTATTCTGGTTCGACCTCTGATATATCTAAGCATCTTTGATCGCGCGCGCTAGGGTCAGAATTGAAACCTCTTTTGCGCCACCAGAAAGCGCGGCCTCAGCGGCAGCGGCGAGCGTGGCACCCGAGGTCATGACATCATCGACCAGCAAGATATGCCGCCCTTGGATAAGCGGCTGGCGCATCACATTTGCAACCATCGCACCTGAAAGCGTTTCAAACCGCGCCGCGCGGTTCTGCCCTTCGAGCGATTGGGTTTTGCGCGGTCTGCGCAGCGCATCCAGACAAACAGGCAGGCCTGTCACCTCGCCCAGCGCTTTGGCAAGTTCTGCGGCTTGGTTATACC
>CAKMZE010000010.1:4516-20135 GCA_929200295.1 uncultured Alphaproteobacteria bacterium | reverse complement strand
GGTTATACCTGCGGCGTAAAAGCCGCGTCCAATGCAATGGGACCGCGACAATCACCATATCATCTGTGATGATATCTGCCGCCGCACGCGCCATCCAAAGCGCTGCCGGATACGCAAAATCAAGCCGATCCGCGTGCTTTAACCCCAAAACCAAACGTCGCCCAACCTTGGTATAGGCCAAAGCCGCACGCCCACGTGACCATGGGCGGGCAATGCGCATACAATCATCACATTGCGCGACCTCATGCGGATCATCACCGGGCAAAGGTGTGCCACATGTGTCGCACCGCATCCCAACAATAAAATGCGTCTCACGCCAACATGGGCCGCATAACCCATGCTCTATTTCCGTAAAACTATCACATGCCACGCATTGCACAGGGTAAACTGCACGAATAACGCTTTGAAAGATCATCTGAGCCCCCTACATGAGACCTATGGACAAACCGCCACATATTACCGACCGCGTCGCACTCTTGCGCAATCGCAAGCGCGCAGACCCTGCGGCACTGTTTCTGCACGAAACGGTTGCAGCTGAGCTTCAGGAAAGACTGAACGAGGTTAATAAAACATTTAAAGCGCCTGCGATTGTCACGGGCTTTCCCGATTTGTGGCAAATACATTTCCCAGATGCCACGGTTGTCGGAGACGACGAAACGCTATCTCTTGCGCCCGAGGCGCATGATTTGGTGATCCACGCGATGGCATTACACTGGGCCAATGACCCGGTGGGGCAGCTTGTACAATGTCGGCATGCGCTCAAGCCTGACGGGCTTTTTCTTGGGGCGTGTTTTGGCGGGCAAACCTTGCATGAATTGCGCGCGGCCCTGGGGCAAGCCGAAATTCATGTGTCTGGCGGGCTATCCCCAAGAATTGCGCCGATGGGTGAAATCCGCGATTTAGGCGGGCTATTACAGCGCGCCGGCTTCGCATTGCCTGTTGCGGATGGCACATCACTGACCGTGTCATATGAAAATGCATTTCATCTGATGCATGATTTGCGCGCAATGGGCGAGGCAAATGCGCTGAATATGCGGTTGCGCCATGCGACACGGCGCAATGTTATCACTGAGGCCGCCGGCATTTATGCCAATGAGTTTGGTGATGACGCGGGGCGTATCCCCGCGACCTTTGACATTATCACACTCACGGGATGGGCGCCTGATGACAGCCAACCAAAGCCATTGCGCCCCGGATCGTCGACTCAGCGCCTGTCAGATGCGCTGGGCGTGACCGAAACTTCGATTGAAACATCTGAGAATTGCGCCACATTCATCAATAGAACACGACTGCGGAACAGATATAATGACCCAGAACCCAAAAACAGCAGGCGCATGCCCCATGCATACCCCAAAGGACCATCCCTTGGTCAAGCCAGAACGTGTTGGCATTTTGCTGGCGAACTTGGGCACGCCGGATGCAACAGACTACTGGCCTATGCGACGGTATTTATCTGAGTTCTTATCAGATAAACGTGTCGTCGATTACCCAGCATGGCTTTGGCAGCCGCTTTTACAAGGTATCATTCTGTCGCGTAGGCCGTTTAAATCGGGTGCGGCCTATAAATCGATCTGGAATACAGACGCAAACGAAAGCCCTTTGTTGACCATCACCAAAGCGCAAACCGCAGCGATTAAAACCGAGATGGGAAATCGCTATGGCGATCAGGTGATCGTTGATTTTTGTATGCGCTATGGCAACCCATCCACGCTCGTCAAGGTAAAGGAGATGGTCGCCGCAGGCTGTACAAAAATCCTGTTTTTCCCGCTTTACCCGCATTACGCAGGTGCCACATCAGCCAGTGCAAGCGACCAATTTTTCCGCGCATTAATGCGCGAAAAATGGCAGCCAACTGTGCGGGTTGTTGCACCGTATTTTGATGAGCCTGCCTATATTGACGCACTCGCCCAATCGATTGAAACCGCCTATGCCCAAGCGGAAGAAAAACCTCAAAAGCTGGTTTGTTCATACCACGGTGTACCCAAGCGCTATCTGCAAGAAGGTGACCCCTATCATTGCCAATGCCAGAAAACGACGCGACTACTAAAGGAGCGCTTGGGTTGGGCGGATACTGAAATCGTCACAACATTCCAATCAAAATTCGGCCCCGAAGAATGGCTCAAACCCTATACGGTTGAAGAGGTCGCGCGGCTTGCCAAAGAAGACGGTATCAAGCGTATCGCAGTTTGTGCACCTGCGTTCTCAGCCGATTGCATTGAAACGCTTGAAGAGATTAACGAAGAGATCGCTGAAAGCTTTGAAGAGGCGGGTGGTGAAAGCTTTACCTATATCCCTTGCCTGAATGATCAACCTGCGCATATTTCTGCCCTATCAGAGGTGATTGATAAAAACCTATCAGGCTGGATGAATTTATAAACGCACGGTTGTTTTCGTCCAAGCCGACTGGGTGTTAGCCCCCAGACCCCCGGGATATTTCAAAACCTAAGAACTTGAACGTGTCATCTCACCCCTGGTCTTTATATTTTGGCTAACCTATCATCCGCAAGCTCGCGCGCGTGGGTGCCTAGGATGGTGAGCGCAGGCCAGAGAAGGTAAGCTTCGATTTCGATGTTTTCGCCAAACGAGAGGATTGTCAGGGTCATCATGATGCCCATCGGCAGATACCCCCTTGGGCTCAATGCAGAGTCTTTGATCGCCAGCACTGTTTGCCATAAGAAGGGGACAAGCAATGCAAGCAGCCCCACCATGCCCTTGACGAATAACAATCCGTACCATGTGTGATGGCTGCCGATGGGCATGTATTCAACCGCATGGCTGCCCGGTTGGACTGTGCCATGGCCAAACCAATAGGCCTCATTATACCACCGCTCTGATGCGATCCTTTGCAATGTCTCGCGCACGCGGGTGCTATCTGCGCGCGCGCCTTTAAAGGCGCTCACAGCGTCGCCCGCAGCTGTGGCCATCGCCAAGCCAACCACTGCCATAGATGCGGTCAGCGCCGCCATCATTTGCCACGCCCACCCGCGTAGAACTAGAGGCATCAATCGAGGGCCGATTGTACAGGCGACAAGCCCCACGAGCCCCATGCGGGATTTGGAGGCAAAGATCATCAGCATGCCAGCGGCAATCCCGATACTACGCCATTTGATGTTGCGTTCTTCGAGTGCAAAAAGCACCTGCACCACACCTAACAAGGCCGCAAACGGTGACCAAGGCGCATAAAACTGCCACCTCGGCGTCCAACTGGCGGGGTCCCACGTGAAAAAGTAAACGCTAAAATATTCCGGGCCGGGCCCGCCTACTGCCTTGAGCGGTGATGTGAAGATCTTTTCTGGCAACCCCACATAGGGCGCTGAAATAAGAATGGGTGCAAGGATCAACGTACCCAGACCAATGACGCATTGCCCCCGCGCAAGCACCGAACGTCTAATCGGTAAAACCGCCCCTATCAAAGGAAAGAGCGCAAGCAACGCCCAACCTTTGGCCCAGCCAATTGAGGATTTAATCGTCTTACCCGTGCCCAAACCCCAATCAAGATGGCCGACCCAAAGCGCCACCAACATCACAAACATGCCCGCGAACCACCCCCAGACAATCGGCGGGATCGATCCGGTTGCCTGCATATCGGCGCGTATGGCAGGGCCAAGGTATATCACCAATGCTGCAAGACCCCCGAGAAGCCAAGCTAACACAGGCCCAACGATATAAAGCGCGCCCAGCCCATAAAGCGGCCATGTCCACACCAAAGTGCGATAAAGAAACCTTTCAATCGGGTTTAAATCTGTCATTTAGGTAGGCTTGGTGTTGGTTTCGCAAGGATCCGCGATATCAATGCTAAGCGCACCCAACCTAATGATAAACCAATGAACAGCATGATTGTGGCCGCAAACCCGGCGGCGAGCACAAGCTTACGATTGGGTGATGAGGGTAATTGCGGTATTGATGGATCTTCTAAGACCTGCACCAGCGGATATGATGCATAAACATCTGATTTGGTCGATTGCGCGCGGGCTATGGCCGAAGCAAAAACTGCTTCGGCTACAGAAAAATCCCGCTCAAGATCCTGAAGATCTGACGCTGTTTCTGCCAAAAGCTCAATTTCGGATTGGCTCGTATCAAGCTGATTTTGCAATGTACGCATCTCTTCTTCTGAAGCGGCAAGTGCAACTTGCATCTGCACAAGTTGCGCAAGAAGCTCTGATCGTGCGCCTTGGGGTGGTGGAGACAGCGTTGAGAGCATTTCAGCATTTAGTCCAGTGATACTTTGCGCAAGGCGCAGTGCGCGGTTTTCTGCCCCATCACGCGCATTACGCGCGGCCTCAACCCGCGGGTGACGCATTCCGTAGAGTGCGCTCTCTTCTGAAAGCGACACCTCTGCGCGGTCCACCTCAGCGCGAAGCGCAAGGTATCCGCTATCTGAATATAACTTAAGGGTCGCGACAGCTGTGAACGCATCAAGCCCCAAACGCATTTCAAGCGCTGCCACACCTGCGCGCTTTTCAACCAAAAGCGCACGCCGATCTAAGATTTGCTTTTGTAATGCAAGATTGCGATCCAAAAGCACGTCATATTGCGATGCCGAAACCAAGCCTGATGCATTTTGTAACGCACTTATTTGTGCACGCGTTTGCGCCACAGAGACACGATAATCCGCAATCGCCTGCGCGCCGCTATCCTCTCTTGTGTTCAGCTCATCAGCACGCAAAGCATCCAGCTCATGAAAAAAAGCTTGTAAGATCGCTGCGCCCTTGGCCTGAGCTTCCTCGGGGCTGGGCCCTGAAATTTCAACGTGGATCAGGCTTGTTCGATCAACAAGATTGACACGAGGGCGCCCCAAACTATCACGCGGGATGTCCAAAGTCTGTGCTGCGGCATCAATAATCCGGTTCGCGCTCAACAACCGTTTATAGGTCTCGGTTGGGCTGACAGAATTACTGGCAAAGGCTGAGTTTGCAAATGATGACGCCTGCCCAATGCCTGTGACATTCAATGACGCCGACGCCCCAGAGCCGGGTAGGATCAATGATGTTGTTGAGGTGAAAACAAGTGGCGCTGTGTCTAAATAGCCTATCAACGGTACCCAAATTGCCGTTGCCCCCACGACAGCTGACGCAAGATACCGAGGCACGCGTTTCGCATCACCAAGCTTGCCGCCCATAAAGACGCGCTTGATAATACTGCCTTGCACTTTTTTACGCGATTTTTTCTTGGGGGTCTTTTTGCGACCTGGCAGAAAGCTGAACGGTTTCTTTTTGTCAGATGCTCTTCGGCCCGGCTGCGTGGTGCGCCGGGATTGCACAGATTTCCGCGTTAGAAATGGGACCATGTCGTGCAAAGCCATCGGACTCTCCTTTGGCGATCTCATATACAAAGGATTGGTAAAACCTATCCTGCGAAAAAGGAGAGGTGCAAAGGGCATCCGCGACCTGACCTAACCAAAAGCCTTCGTTTTACGCCGTTAGAATAGCCCTGCTTCGCGCGCAATCAGCGCCGCCTGTGTGCGATTTACCGCATCTATTTTTCGATAAAGCGTTTTCAAATGCAGCTTAATCGTTGGCTCTGTGATGTCTAAATCACGGGCGATTTCTTTATTTGATTTGCCTTGCGTCAATCCTTCAAGCACTTGCAGCTCTCTTGGTGTCAACCGGTCGGCAAGCGGGTGATCTAGTGCATCCTGCTCTGCGGTCATAAAATCCAAAGGGGCGTATTGTTCGCCCATTGCCATGAATTTCACAGCGTTGACCAAGGATTTCGCCGGAAGCGATTTTGGCACAAAGCCAGCGGCGCCTGCCTCAAGCGCGGCCTCAGCAACATCGCGCGCGGCCTCACCTGACATCAACGCCACACGGGTCGTACCTTCCATAGCCAGCACACGATGCAGGCCATCCAAGCCATGCATCCCAGGCATATTATAATCAAGAAGGACGAGATCATATGGACCGTCCGACTTTATCTGTGTCACGGCTTCATCAAGTGTTCCAACTGCGCTGCTTTTTATATCACCATCTTTTTCAAGAAACATGACAAGCGTATCGCGCAGCAGATCGTGATCATCTGCGAGTAATATTTTCATGTGCACAACAATAAAACGATTTCCTTCCTAAAAAGTCACCAGAACAAAATATTACCTTTTTGGTGCCAAACCTCGTTTTGCATATACCCCAAAAGGATAGGATGTGCATCCGTAAGTACAATCAAGGCACGAATAAGAGATGTAGGTTAGACCTATGCGCACTCACCCTCTCCTCCCGCTCCGTTGCGATATAGCACCCGCTTGGGCGATGACTTGGACAACAGAAAAACTGTCCAGAGGTGACGCCATGAACATGCAAAACTATGCCGAATTCCTACGCAATGCCACGCCCGTTCAACAACCAGATCAAACATATGTTCCCAATTTGGGCGTCTCTCTTATTAATGCAAAAGCAGAAACTGCAATTGCTGATCTTCTTACATCAGGGCGTCGCCGCGTTAGCTTTATGAACGCGCATTGCTTTAACATCATGCAAGAAAACCGCAATTATGCAGCAGCTGTACATACCGCAGATCGTTTGCTTCCAGATGGGTTTGGCGTCGCTTTGGCAGCCAAGATGCAGGGCAAAGAGCTGCAAGAAAATCTTAATGGCACCGATCTTATTCCACAACTCATGGAAGAGGCTGCACGTGCTGGTAAATCTGTTTACCTGTTTGGTGGCAAGCCCGGCACAGCAACCGCTGCGGCAAAGACACTGACACAAGCGCTCCCTAATCTAAAGATTGCAGGCACCCGTGATGGGTATGCGCAGGCAATAAACGAAGCTGCGGTCATCAACGACATTAACGCAAGCGGTGCAGATATCGTATTGGTTGCCTTAGGTGTGCCGATGCAGGAACTGTGGCTTCACAGAAATGCGATTGACCTTGAGGCCAACCTTACGATTGGTGTTGGCGCTGCATTTGATTTTCTGGCCGGCAACGTCCGCCGTGCCCCGCAGTGGGTACGTCAGATGCGCTCAGAATGGATCTGGCGTTTGGCGATGGAGCCGCGCCGCATGGCAAAGCGCTACCTTGTTGGCAACGCGACGTTCCTCGCACGCTCGGTTAAGCGGACAGTACGCCAGCTGAAACCAGCAGCTGTAGCAAACCGCGCTTTGGATGTTTGTGTGTCATCAGCTGCGGCGATCCTCCTTGCACCAGTCTTCATCGCAACAGCAATCGCCGTTAAGCTTGACAGCCCAGGTCCTGTGTTTTTCCGCCAGACCCGGATTGGCAGAGACGGTAAGCCATTTGAAATGATCAAGTTCCGCTCAATGGGTGTTGATGCCGAAGCGCGCCGCGCGGCTTTGCTCAAGAACTCTGACCGCGATGGTATCTGCTTTAAGTCAAAAGCTGATCCGCGCATCACACGTGTGGGCCGCTTTATCCGCCGCGCGTCAATCGATGAGCTTCCCCAGATTTTCAATGTGTTGCGCGGGCAAATGGCAATCGTAGGCCCACGCCCCGCCCTGCCATCCGAGGTCGCAGCCTACCCAAAGCGCGCGATGGGTCGTTTGGCCGTTAAGCCAGGTATCACAGGTGTTTGGCAGGTTTCAGGCCGCGCAGACATCGGTTTTGAGCAAATGGTCGAAATGGATCTCTCATATGCTGACACACGTAATGTGTTGCTTGATATGATCGTCATCGCGCTCACATTCCGGGCAGTCATCTCAGGACGTGGCGCGCATTAAGCACTACGCAATCTCTGTCTTATACGAACACCTTATCTTGGAAACGGGCCCTATCCGATCGGATAGGGTCCTATCCGTTTGCCCTTAGACGCCATTACGAGCCTCTATGATACAGGATTTGTAATGAGTATAGGAGAAGAAGCCGATGCAGCCGCTAAAAACCTATGTTTTATCAATTTTCACAGCACTGATATGCGCATTCCCACATATCACATATGCAGACACGATACCGTCACCCTCTGGCGATATTATTTTGACTGTTACAGGTGCGGGTATCACCCCAAACCAAGGTGATGCGCTGGTTTTCGATCGCGAAACCCTCATGGCGCTCGGTATGGAGAAAATTGAAACCACCACAATTTGGACGGAAGGCACGCAAAGCTTTGAAGGCGTGCCGCTTTCCGCATTGACCGCAGTTTTAAATGTGACCGACGGCACCATTCTTGCCACCGCGATTAACGATTATACTGTTGAAATTCCATTTTCAGATGCTGTCAGCGGCGGCCCAATTATCGCCATGCGCCATAATGAAAAAGAGATGTCCGTACGTGAAAAAGGCCCTCTTTGGATCATTTACCCATACGATCAATCCGCACGGTACCGCAGCGACGTCATCTATTCTCGTAGTATATGGCAACTTGATCGCATCCAAATTGTTGAGTGACTAAATACCAATGAGGGTACGCTCAACGGATGCTAAAAATGATCTTTCTGGTGCCGTATATCGACGCCGGGACAAGCGCCGAAAACGGCGTGTCATTGGCGCTCTCACAGGCGTCATCGCCTTTGTCGCGATCCTATGGCTCGGCACAAATGTCGCACGCGAAATTTCAGCGCAACGGTCGGCTGAGTCCGATAATATGCAATGGTCATTGGCCCAGGCAGAAGTCGAATTCCAAGAGTTTTTCGGTCACCTCAGGATCGGCGCTGATTTAGCAAGCATTCGGCGCCGGTTTGATATTTTTTACAGTAGGGTCGATACGATCAACCAAGCAAGAAGCTTTGCTGAACTCCGCGCCAATCCTGAATTTGCAGAGCATCTCAGTGAAATACTGCTCTTTCTGGAAACCACCGTTCCTATGATCGATAGCGATAATGTTGCGCTCACCCAAAGCATGCCGCGGCTCTCGTCTCTTTCGCAAAATTTACGTCTGCATGTGCGTGGGCTTGCCAATTCAGGGCTTGATCTATTTACCGTTGCCGAAGATCGCCAACGCCAGGCAGTGAGCCGCACACTTATTCAGCTCGCCGTGGCGCTTGCCATATTGATCAACACCTTAGGCTTTGGTGTTGTTTATCTCACGCGGCTTAACTTTAAGCTCACTGAGCAAAGCCGCGACATCAGACAAACAGCTGACCGCATCAAAGCTATCATGAGCACATCGCTAGACGCGGTGATTGTCAGTAATGACAAAGGCGAGATCATTGGCTTTAACCGCGCTGCCGAAAATATATTTGGCTACAGCGCCAAAGATGTAATGGGGCGCGATCTGGGCAAAATGATTGTGCCAGATCATCTTTATGACGCGCATACAGAAGGAATGCACCGAATGCGCAGAGGTGGCGAAAAACGCGTCATTGGCAAAGGTCGCGTGAAACTGGATGCAAAGCGCGCCGATCAAACCATCTTTCCTGTTGAGCTCGCGGTGCAATCAACCCGCATGGATGAAGGGCAGATTTATATCGCCTTTTTGCGCGATATTTCTAAACGCGTTCTCGAAGAGGCGGAACTGATTGACGCGCGCGACAGGGCGATTGCTGGTGAACGCTCTCGGTCTGAATTTCTCGCCACGATGAGCCATGAAATTCGCACACCACTAAACGGTCTTATGGGCAACATGAGCCTGCTGCGTGATACACGGCTCACCGCAAAGCAAGATATCTACCTCAGCAATATGGAAACATCGGGGCGGCTTCTTTTAGACCATGTGACGGATGTGCTCGACATTGCCCGGTACGATTCTGGGCACACAAGCATCATACTTGCCCCGCTTAACATCTCTGACCTGCTACAAAAGATCGTTGATAACCAAAGCGGCATGGCCGCTGCAAATGATACAACCCTTGTTTGGGGGTGGAAGGGTCCGCAACAAAATTGGATCAAAAGTGATCATGACCGCATACAGCATGTGCTGATGAACCTCATCGGGAATGCCGTGAAATTCACCAAAGCCGGGCGTGTATCCGTGTCAGTCGCCTGGGAAGACGACATCATAACATTTGAGGTCGAAGACACAGGCATCGGTATTTCAGAGGCCTTTAAAGACAAGATGTTTGATGACTTTGTCACCAGCAGTACCGCATATGACCGCGATGTTGGCGGCACAGGGTTGGGGTTAAGTATTGTAAAGCGGTTCGTTTCTGCCTTGGATGGCGAAATCACCGTGAACAGTATCGAAGGCAAGGGAAGTACATTCCAAGTGGCGCTCCCTGCAGAGCATGCAGAACCCAACACCACAGCACCAAGCCCACAGCATGAAACCGCAGATCAGCCCATCGCAAGACCACAAAATATCCTCGTGGTTGAGGATAATGAAATCAACCGCTTTGTTGTGCGCAATATGTTGATCGCTGATGGGCATCAAGTGACAGAGGCCAATGACGGCAAACAAGGGGTTGAGGCCGCCTATAGCGCACGATTTGACCTCATATTAATGGACATCAGCATGCCGGTTATGGATGGCCGCATCGCAACCCAGCAAATTCGCGAAGGCAATGGCGCATCAGCCAAAACACGCATTCTTGCCTTAACCGCTAGCGCAATGGCTGAGGAACGCAAAGATTTCATGGCTCATGGAATGGATGGCGTCTTGACAAAGCCGCTATCAAAATCCGCCCTCCGCGCCGCTTTGTTAGAGGTGAGCACACACTCCACGCCGCCTCTAAATACCCTCATCGACGCCGCGCATAACGCCGAAACAAGAGAGATCGCAGGCGCTAAGAATTATCCAGAGCTCTATGCGCGGTTTGTGACAGAGGTAAGCGATACCATCACATGGCTCTCAACAGCGACAACACCAAGCGAGATCGCAGCACAGGCCCATAAAATAGCTGGTAATGCAGCCCTTTTTGGTGCGACAGCTTTGCGTCAGAAGCTGTCGGACATTGAACAAGCCGCAAAACGTGGTGACGCACATGACACCCGCCTCGCGATCACAGCCTTGCCCGAAATTTGGCAAGATACCCAAGCTGCGTTTCGTGAATTACCTGACTGAGTAGCGATGCTCACACAAGCTGTGCAACAGCCCAGCGCGCAGCATCAGCAACGGTGGCATCAGGGTCTGTGCATAATGACTGCGCAACAAGGCGCAAAGACACATCACCTGCATTGCCAATCGCATACAGCACATTGCGGATAAAGCGATCCCGACCAATGCGTTTAATCGGCGATCCTGAAAACAGCGCCCGGAACGCCGCATCATCTAACACGGCTAGATCTGCGAGTGCCGGGCCTTGCAACCCCGGCTTTGGCGCATAACGCAAATCACGCGCCGTTTGCGCAAATTTGTTCCAAGGACAAACCGCCAAACAATCATCGCAGCCATAAATACGGTTTCCCAAAAGCGGGCGCAAAGCCGCGTCTACCGGGCCTTTATGCTCAATCGTCAGATACGAAATGCATCGCCGCGCATCCAATTGATAAGGCGCAGGAAACGCCTTGGTTGGACAAATATCAAGACATGCCGTGCAAGATCCACAATGGCTCTGCTCTGGTGCATCAGGGGTCATAGGCACCGTTGTGAAAATAGCCCCCAGAAAAAACCAAGAGCCCAGATCGCGCCCAAGAAGGTTCGTATGTTTGCCCTGCCAGCCCAAAC
This sequence comes from uncultured Alphaproteobacteria bacterium, assembly GCA_929200295.1. Lineage (GTDB taxonomy): Bacteria > Pseudomonadota > Alphaproteobacteria > Rhodobacterales > Rhodobacteraceae > Yoonia. Next base: position 8,650 of record CAKMZE010000010.1, on the reverse strand, counting down.
CCGCCGCTTGCGCCAATGGTTTTTCCATAACAGGGGCCGTATCGACAAAAACCTTAATCTCAGCATCCGGGACCTGTTCAATCAGCCAACGGCCAACCTTTTTAAGCCGCTTTTTGACAACATCATGATAATCGCGCCCCTGCGCATAAACCGAAATCGCCGCACGGTCGCGCTGCTCAAGCAGTGCAAGCGGATCAACATCAGGCGTATAGGGTTCAGCCAGCATGATCACAGATCGCGCCGCAGGCCATAACGCCGCGGGATCACCGCGCCAGGCCATGCGCTCAGCCATCCATGACATCTGCCCATGGTATTGTGCATCAACAAAGGCTTTTAGCCGTTCTGCCACTTCAGGAATTGCATCTGGCGTGCATATGCCCAGCTTCGCAAATCCAGCGTCTAGGGCATAGGCTTTAAGATCCGCTTTTAATCCCATCAGAGCCTATCACCCGATGGTTTCCGCACGCGATTGGTAATGGCGCGCCAAACAAAAAATCGTGTGCGCCAAAGGCGCTCCTTTAGGTCAAACCATGGATTAAAAATCAAGGTCAGCATAATGGCGCGGCTGTGGAAACCCTGACAGCTGATCCGCGAGCAATGACCGAAACGAGGGGCGCGACTTGATCTTCGCATACCAGTCCTTCACATTTTCAGACCGGTTCCAATCAACATCCGAGATGTAATCTAAACACGACAGCTGTGCCGCAGCCGCGAAATCAGCCAGTGTCATTTGATCCCCAGCAAGCCAACGTCTTTGGTCCAGCAGATGCCCCATATAATCGAGATGGTATTTAATCGCCCGCGCCCCAGATTTAACATGTGCACTATCAGGATAGCCTGTGCCCATCAGTTTGCGAAACACCCGCTCACCGATCAGTTTCGAGGTGACCTCTGCATGAAACTTATCATCAAACCACGCGACAAGCCTGCGCGTTTCATAGCGCCCTTCGGCGTCGCGCGGAAATAATGCCGGCGTCGGATGCAGCTCTTCGAGGTATTCGCAAATTGCCGTGCTATCGGCCAACAGGCGCCCCCCCATTTTCAAGATGGGGACCTTGCCCGCCGGGTTACGCCGCAGAAACTCTGCGTCTTGTTCCCAATAGCGTTCCTCAACAAGCTCAACTTCGATCTTCTTTTCGGCCAAACACAACCTGACCTTGCGGGAAAACGGCGATAAGGGAAAATGATAAAGGCGGTTCATCTGTAAAAACTCATCACATATGGGCTATAGATTATCTGCTATAAATGCAGCAAGCGCGCCCAAGGATCAATGGGTCACTGCTCAAAACAGTCTGCACGCCCATCCACAGCAATTGTTTCAGCCCCATCTAAGATCGAAGCCGCACGTTTACGTACAAAATTTGAGGGCCGCAGGGCTGAACGGTTCTTTGGATCGGGTAAAATAGCCGCGAGCCTTGCGGCCTGCACAGCCGTCAGATCCGCTGCGTCCACACCAAAATAATGCCGCCCCGCCGCCTGCACGCCAAACACCCCTTCATCAAATTCAGCGATATTCAAATAGACCTCGAGAATGCGCTGCTTTGGCCAAAGCGCCTCGGTCAATGGTGTCCAAAGCGCCTCAAACGCTTTGCGTGACCAAGACCGCCCATGCCATAAAAAGACGTTCTTCACCGTTTGCTGACTGATGGTTGACGCCCCGCCACGGCTGCCGCGCGCAATCGTCTCGCGGATGGCCTGCACATCGAGCCCCCAATGCAGACAAAAATTCGCATCCTCTGCCGCCACGGCAGAGCGGGCCATCACAGGGGCGATCTCCTCGATCGGGACCCATGTTTGGCGCACGCTTTCACCCAAACGCCGCCCTTCTGAAAACATATAGGGGGTGGTTGGCGGGTTCACAAACCGCCAAAGCAACGTCACGACAAAGATCAAGGCGATCAAAAAAGCAAACCCAAGCGCAAGCCCCAACAGCACACGTTGCTTCAGGCTACGCTTTGGCGCGGCCTTTTTCTTGGGCTTTTTCTTATCAGCCTTTGGCTTTGGTTTTGATGGGCTGCTCGCTTTTGCCATACACGTATAAGTCACATTGTAATAGCGCGGGTCAAGACCACAGGCCCCGCCCGCGCCAAGAGAGCGGTGTTTTATTCAGCCGGGATCGCCGCCTCTTCTGAAGTCAGCGGATGCGACAGATGCACCAACATTTCCTTGGGGCATACCTGCACAAAATTATGCAGCTCTGTATCCCAATACTGTAAAATCTCAGCGGCTTTTTGGCTGTCTGTTTCGGCGTGATGCCTGCGGATGAGATGCTCTAGCTCAGAAGCCCAATGATCTTGCGTCACGGGGCATGTGACAAGCGTTTCCATATTCATCAGCCCTGCTGACACGCCATCAGGGTCGTATAGATACGCCATCCCGCCCGTCATCCCGGCACCAAAGTTTGCACCGATTGACCCTAGGATCACCGCAACACCACCTGTCATATATTCGCAGCCATTGGTTCCGCAGCCCTCGACCACAACCGTCGCGCCAGAGTTGCGCACACCAAACCGTTCACCAGCACGCCCCGCCGCAAAGAGGTATCCCCCCGTTGCACCATAAAGCACCGTATTGCCGATGATCGTATTTTGTGATGCCACCAGAGGCGACATCATCTGTGGACGTACAACAATCGTTGCACCAGAAAGCCCCTTGCCCACATAATCATTGGCGTCACCCGCAACCTCAAGCTTAAGCCCAGGTGCTGCAAAAGCACCCAGCGATTGCCCGGCAGAGCCGCGCAGTTTCACCGTGAGATGATTATCCTGCAAATCATTGCGCATGCCAAAGTTTGCCACGATATGGCTTGATATGCGTGTCCCAATGGTCCGGTGCGTGTTTTGTACCGCATATTCCAATTGCATCTTTTCACGATCGACTAGGAATGGTTCTGCGTCCTTTACGATCTGTGCATCCAATGTATCGGGCACAGCATTGCGCGGACGGTTGCGGTCATATGTAATGGACTGATCGCCATCAACCGTGATCAACAATGGGTTTAGATCCAGATCGTCTAGATGCGCCGCGCCGCGCGATACCTGCGCCAAAAGATCAGCACGGCCAATCACCTCATCCAAGCTGCGCGCGCCGATCTCAGCTAATATTTCACGCACCTCAGTGGCATAGAACGTGATCAGGTTAACGACCTTATCCGCACTGCCAGTGAATTTATCACGTAAGCTTTCGTCTTGTGTGCACACACCAACAGGGCAGGTGTTAGACTGGCACTGACGCACCATAATACAGCCCATTGCGATCAGGGCCGCGGTGCCAATGCCGTATTCCTCGGCCCCCATCATCGCGGCCATAACGATATCACGCCCTGTGCGCAGACCCCCATCGGTGCGCAATGTCACGCGGTCACGCAGGTTATTCATCGCCAATACCTGATGCGCCTCGGTGAGGCCCATCTCCCATGGCAGACCCGCATATTTGATCGACGTTCCGGGGCTCGCCCCAGTCCCACCATTATGGCCCGAGATAAGGATAATATCCGCCTTGGCCTTGGCCACACCAGCGGCAATCGTGCCAACGCCCGATGACGCCACAAGTTTGACCGTAACCTTACATCTTGGGTTGATCTGCTTGAGATCATAGATCAGCTGCGCCAAATCCTCGATTGAATAGATATCGTGGTGTGGCGGCGGGCTGATCAGTGTCACACCTTTGATCGAATGACGTAGCTTGGCAATCAGATCGGTGACCTTCATCCCCGGCAGCTGGCCACCCTCGCCCGGCTTTGCGCCTTGCGCGACTTTGATCTCAAGCTCTTCGCACGCGAGCAAATACTCTGCCGTGACACCAAACCGGCCTGATGCAACCTGTTTGATCTTTGCGCTAGCGTTATCACCATTGGGTTCTGGGGTGAAATCATCTGGGCTTTCGCCGCCTTCACCCGAATCCGACTTTGCGCCAATACGGTTCATCGCAATGGATAGCGTCCGATGTGCCTCGGGCGAGAGAGCCCCAAGAGACATGCCCGGCGTCACAAACCGTTTGCGAATAGATGTGATGCTTTCCACCTCTTCAATGGGAATGGCTGTTCCCAAAGGTTTAATCGCCAGCAAATCGCGCAAATGAATAGGCGGGTTCGCTTGCAGGGTTTTCGAATATTGCTGCCACATCGCATATGAC
>CAKMZE010000010.1:0-4506 GCA_929200295.1 uncultured Alphaproteobacteria bacterium | reverse complement strand
TTGTTGCAAGCGGCTTGCAACATATGCATTGTTTGGGCTTCCCAAGCGTGCTTTTCACCTGACCTGCGGGCTTTGTAGAACCCACCAATGGGCAACACATCTGTGCCAGAGGTCCAGCCCAACGCATGAACAGCCTCAATCCCGGCTTGGATACCTAATGTACCGATCCCCGAAATGCGTGAATGCATACCCGGAAAATATTCCGCACATAATGCGCGGCTCAATCCGACCGCTTCGAAATTTAGACCACCACGGTAAGACGAAATAACCGAGATCCCCATCTTGGACATGATTTTCAGCAAACCCGCATCAATTGCCTGACGGAAACGCGCGATTGCTGCGTCCAAGGTGCCGGGGATCAGCCCGCGCGCGATCCGATCTGCGATACTGTCTTGCGCCAAGTAAGCGTTGACCGTTGTTGCACCACAGCCAATCAGCACCGCAAAGTAATGCGGATCGATACACTCTGCTGAGCGCACATTTAGCGAGCAGAAGGTCCGCAATCCCTTTTTCGTTAAGCCTGAATGAACAGCGGATGTCGCAAGGATCATCGGCATTGGAATATGCGTAGCAGACTGATGTTGATCAGTTAATATCAAATGCCCAGCGCCTGAACGCACGGCATCCTCGGCCTCTGCGCGAATACGTTCTAATCCTTTACGCAGGGCGTCTGGACCTTGTTCAAACGTACAATCAATCGTGACCGCGTGATCGCCGAAATGTCGCACCATCTCGTCAAAGGCGGCATTGCCGACAAAGGGGCTATCCATCACCAAAATTTCGGTCTGCGATGAATTTTCATCCAGCACGTTCTTGAGATTCCCAAAGCGGGTTTTCAGCGACATCACCCGGCTTTCGCGCAGGCTATCAATCGGCGGATTGGTCACCTGAGAAAAGTTCTGACGGAAATAATGCGATAGGGGGCGGTAAACCGATGATAAAACCGCAGAGGGCGTATCATCGCCCATTGAGGCGATCATTTCCTTACCGTCTTCGGCCATTGGCGCAAGTACGCTTTCCAGCTCTTCGATGGAATAGCCCGCCGCAAGCTGCCGCTTGCGCAGCTCTTCACCCGCAAAAAGTGCGGCTTCAGTCACATCTGCCATCGCCGCATTGAGATGCGTGACCTTCTGGACCCATTCGCCAAACGGCTGCGCTGCGGCTAATTTGTTTTTGATTTCCTCATCATGGAAAAGACGGCCTTCGGTCATATCAACGGCAACCATCTGCCCCGGGCCGAGCGCGCCTTTTTCAACGACGGTTGCCTCATCAACTGGCACCATCCCGACCTCAGAGCCCGCGATCAGAAGCCCGTCACCTGTCACGATATAGCGCATGGGGCGCAGGCCATTGCGGTCAAGCCCGCCACAGACCCAGCGGCCATCGGTCATCGCCAGTGCCGCAGGGCCATCCCATGGCTCCATGACAGAGTTGCAATAGCCGTACATATCTGCCCAAGCCTTTGGCATATCACTGCCCTGCTGTGACCAGGCTTCGGGGATCATCATGGTTTTGGCCATTGGCGCATTACGCCCTGCGCGCACGAGCACCTCAAACACGGCATCAAGCGCCGAGGAATCCGAGGCGCCTGATGGGATAATCGGTTTAATATCTTCTGCCGCATCGCCAAACGCACCAGAGGCCATGCGGATCTCGTGGCTGCGCATCCAATTGACGTTACCTTTGAGCGTATTGATCTCGCCGTTATGCGCCAACATACGGAACGGCTGGGCAAGCGACCATTGCGGGAATGTATTGGTTGAATACCGCTGGTGATAAATCGCAAAAGCGCTTTTAAAGCGCTCTTCCATCAGGTCAGGATAAAAATCGGCGACCTGTTCGGCCAGCATCATGCCCTTGTAGATCAGTGAGCGGCAAGATAGCGAGCACACATAAAAATCATTGGTGCCCGCAGCGCTTACGGCTTTTTCGATCCGGCGGCGAATGATGTAGAGCTCGCGCTCAAAGGCCTCTTCGCTGATATCCTTGTCATTTCGAATTAGGATTTGCTCAATCTCGGGGCGGGTCGCGTTGGCCTTTTCTCCAAGACAGGCAACATTCACAGGTACGTGGCGCCAGCCGTAGATGTAATGCCCCATGCGGAGCACCTCAGTTTCAACAATCGTGCGGCAGCTTTCTTGGGCGCCGAAATCAGTGCGCGGCAAAAACACCTGCCCGACTGCGATGAGTTTACTATGGTCTGGCTCATGACCTGTGCGGCGGACCTGATCATAGAAGAATTCAACGGGGATTTGCAGGTGAATACCCGCACCATCACCTGTCTTACCATCCGCATCAACCGCACCACGGTGCCAAACGGCCTTGAGCGCATCAATGCCGTTTTCAACCACACCACGCGAGGGCTCACCATTAATCGACACCACCAGACCCACACCGCATGAGGCGTGTTCATCATCGGCTTTATAAAGCCCGTTCTCATGCATCCATTGGCGCTTTGCCTGTTCGTTGGCTGCCCAGTTATCATCATATTGCGTCATGGTTCGTCCCTTTACCAAACATCCGCAGCGCCATAGGCACACACGGGGTCAGTCAAATAGTTAGTAAGATGCAAGTGTCATTAAGCGCTGCAATGGCGTTTCAATCGTTGGCAATGCGTTTGACATCTCAACACCGCAGCCGTGCTTTGGGTGCGCCGACAAAAACCCAGGCTCGCCTGGGTAGATAAACTCGACCGGGCTGCCATCTGTTTCAAACTGATCATCAGGTGTTGTGATCAGGCTGCGTCCAGCAAGGAAAAACCGCCAATTGCGGTTGATAAATTCGTTGCCCTCAGACTTCCATATAACTTCACCTGCGCTGTCATAAGCGGTAATATTGTACTGCGTTTCATCAAGCGTCACACCATCAATGGTGAACTGCTGACCAGTAAGCGAGTCTTGTCCAACGAACCGCGTGATCTCGGTTCCGTTTGATATTGTGGTGAAATCATAGGTATCGATACCGATCTCGATCAATTCAGTGAGCGACGCAGGGTCTGTTGGGTTCTCACCCAGAATCTCATTGCGGTCAGACATGACATGCAGGCTGTTTATCCACTGCGTTTCATCATCAACTGTGCCGACATATGTCATACCCATCTGAGACAGGCTAACGCGAGATTTATTGCCCTCTGGGTCGCCTTCACAAATGAAATGATGATCCACTGAGCAGTCTTTGTTTTGCACCGTTAAATATGCGTCGCACCCTGCTGGCAGGCTAAACGTGCTTGGCCCCTCTTGTGCGGTGGTGATTTGCGGGGTGATCATAGCGAGGCTTAGACAGGCAGGCGCTAAAAACCCCTTAGACTGTATTCTTTCCATATCTTGCATCTGATTACTCCGCTGCGACAGTAGTAGACTGTGAGAGATAGCTTAATATCGCTTGGGCCGTATCGCGCCCGTCTTTAATCGCCCAAACGACAAGGGACGCGCCTCGGACGATGTCACCTGCGGCGTAAACGCCCGGTAAGCTGGTTTCGCCCGTTGTGAATGACGCCTTAACTGGGCCCCAACGCGTGACCTCAAGCCCGTCAACACCCCAGAGCTTTGGCAGATCCTCTGGCTCAAAACCGAGCGCTTTGACCACCAGATCGGCCTCTTCGACATAGTCAGCCCCTGGGATCGGCTCTGGCATTTGTCGCCCGGTTGTATCAGGTGCACCAAGACGCATCTTTTGGACGGTCACACCTGTGGCTGGATCGCCCTCAATCCCATTGGGGGCCGAGAGCCAGACAAATTCGACACCTTCTTCTTCGGCATTTTGCACTTCGCGCTGGGACCCCGGCATATTTGCGCGATCCCTGCGGTAGAGACATTTGACCGATTGTGCGCCTTGGCGGATCGCTGTGCGCACACAGTCCATCGCCGTATCACCACCACCGATCACAACAACACGCTTGCCAGCTGCATTTAATTCACCGCTTTCAAACGCCTCGACCGTATCGCCAAAGGATTTGCGGTTGCTCGCTGTGAGATAATCAATCGCGCGGACGCTTCCTTGTACATCACCCCCCGGCACATCGAGATCACGGGTTTTATAAACCCCCGTTGCGATCAAGACCGCGTCATGTTTGCCGCGGATCGCATCAAAGGTGAGATCTTCACCCCCATTGCAGTTCAGGGCAAAGGCGACCCCGCCTTGCTCGAGCTGCGCGATGCGTTTCATCACAATGTCTTTTTCAAGTTTAAATCCGGGGATGCCATATGTCAGCAAGCCACCCGCGCGGTCATAGCGATCATAAACCGTGACCTGCACGCCAGCGCGGCGCAACACATCTGCCGCAGCCAACCCGCCAGGGCCCGCACCGATAATGCCGACGCTTTCAGACCTCTCAAGTGCTGGGACAATAGGCTTTACCCATCCTTCTTCGAAGGCAGTATCGGTGATGTATTTCTCAACCGATCCGATTGTCACTGTGCCATGGCCGGATTGCTCAATCACGCAGTTGCCTTCGCACAGGCGGTCTTGTGGGCAGATGCGGCCGCAAATTTCGGGGAATGTATTGGT
>CAKMZE010000009.1:28200-39318 GCA_929200295.1 uncultured Alphaproteobacteria bacterium | reverse complement strand
GATGTTTTCAACGGCGGGAAAATCATGTCTTTGGCTGATGTAGTCGCTCAGGCGTTGATCAAGTGCAGTGCGGGTTGGAAAGCTCATATGCCCGCATTCAGATGCCGTCGCAATCCGCCCAGATGGGGAATAGATCACCGGTGACATGTTAAAACCAGTGCCGATACCAATCACCAGTTGATTGGCGTCTGCTGCACTTGGTTGGCCAGAAACAATACAGCGCATCAGGTCTGATTTGACCGCGCCTAGCGCATGCGCTTGGGCCTGTAGATCATTGATGACATACCCCTTTTTTGCATTGATGGCCCTTGCCATGCTCGCGTCTGAGATCGTCCAATTGAGATTGGTCAGCGTGCCTGTTCCATTGCTCACAGGGCCCGCAATTGCGACACAGACAGAATGTGGTGCATCACATCCTGCGTCTTGCAGGAATGTTTGCAACACGGCATGCAGGTCAGGGAAATTGACATTGCGGAATTTACGCGCTGTCGCCTCTAAAAGCTGCCCCTCTTTAGCGAGCGCGACCCGGGTATTCGTGCCGCCAATATCTGCCACGAGTGACAATCTGTCTGAGGGGTGCGTCATTTGCTGTCCTAAAGTCACTGCGCCAGTGCAGCTTTTAACGCGTGATATGAAGCTTTGGGTGTACGTTCAAGCGTGTCAAAATCAACATGGATAATGCCAAAGCGCTTTTCATAGCCAAATGCCCATTCGTAGTTATCGAGCAAGGACCAATAAAAGAAGCCTTTGACATTCGCACCATCTGCGATTGCACGATGCGTGGCCTGAATGTGATCAGACGCATATGCAACCCGTTCAGGGTGTGATAGGGCCCCGTTTTCACCGGTCTCCGCCCATGCCATACCATTTTCGGTGACGTATAGCGGTGTTTGGCCGACGTAATCACGCGCAAGTCGTGTTAGGAAGTGATGCAGCCCGTCTGGGTAAATCTCCCATCCCATTTGCGTTGTCGCGAGATCGCCCGGTTGTGCAGACAGACCGGGCCAAGGGGCGTTGGGATCATGTTTCATCAGATTGCGGGTGTAATAATTCACCCCCAGCCAATCGAGAGGCTGTTGAATGGTGGCCATATCATCCTGCCAATTGGCCGGCATATGCGCGCCAAAGCCTTCTAAAACACGCTCTGGATAGGTGCCTTTTGTCATGGCTTCAATGAACCAGCGGTTAAAGATCGCATCTTGCAGATCAACGCCCGACAGCGCCTCGGGCGTGTCGTCAAGCGGGGCAGGGTAGTCAAAATTTAGAACAACACCGCAGTTTTGCATGTTTTTCGCGCGCAGCCGCAGCATGGCCTCGCCATGGGCGAGGTTGACATGGTGCATTGCACGGGCCGTCGCACGCAGGTCGCGCATGCCAGGCGCATGATGGCCTAGAAAATGCGACAGGAAGGCCACGCACCATGGCTCATTGATCGTCGCAATTGCATGAACACGGTCGCCGATCCGGTCGGTGATGATTTCTGTGAAATCCCCAAACCATTGCGCGACATCACGGTTGGCCCAGCCACCCAGATCAGCGAGCGCCGATGGCATTTCCCAGTGATAGAGCGTTTGAAAGGGTTTAAGCCCACGCTCAAGCATCCCATCAACGAGGCGATCATAATAATCCAGACCCTCTTGGTTGACGGTGCCGCGCCCCTCAGGCAGCACACGTGCCCAGCTGGTGGAAAACCGATAGGCATCCATCCCGGCGTCTTGCAAAAGATCGAGGTCCTGCGGGTAACGGTGGTAATGATCGCAGGCCATTGCCCCATCTTCGGCGTTGATCACATTGCCCGGGGTGGCTGCGAATGTGTCCCAATGGGTCGGCCCTGCACCACCATGCGCATGCCCTTCGATTTGGTAGGCCGCTGTGGCGGCACCAAATACGAAATCGCTCGGAAAGTCGCTCCGCTTAAAGTTCATGGGTGAGGTCCTTTTTGCGGTGATGAGGGTGAAATGTGTAATGGTGCCTGAAGTGGGGCAGGCCCAGTGGACCGCCCTAGCATCAGCTCGGCCTCAAGCAATTCATGCTGCTCAGGTGCTGCGGGGTTTGCGATCCTGCGCAGTAATAATGCTGCCAAGCGCCGCCCTGCATCACGCACCGATGACCGCGTTGCGGTAAAGATCGGAACATCCTGTCCGTTTTGCAGATATGACAGCATATCGTCATGCGTGATCACCGAGATATCGCGCCCCATAACATATCCGCGCTCTTCGATCGCGCGGCGCACCCCAAGTGCTGAAATCATAGATGAGGCAATGATCGCCGTTGGCGGCGCGCTAGATGCAAGCATTTCCAGCGTCCCATCATACCCGTTGCCTTCGGTCATTTCTCCCGATGTCATCAAAGCCTGATCAATCGGGATGTTGTGATCCTTTAGCGCACCAGCGTAACCCGCACGGCGTCGGTGGGCAAAATCCATCGTTTCCAGCCCGTTGATCAGGCCAATCCGTCGGTGTCCGAGGTCGCATAAAAATGATGTTGCGCGATAAAATGCGCTGCGATTATTCACGTCCAGCCAGTCGTAAGCGGTTGTTGCGCCGCTCGCGCGGCCGTGCACAACGAATGGTAGCTCTAGATCATGCAGCAGGGCGATACGTGGGTCATCCATCCGCGGGCCATGGACAACAACGCCGTCAACGGCCCTCCGGGCTTTGAGCCCGCGATAAATCTGCTCTTCTTGGGCATCATCCACAGTTGTTAGGATCATTTCATATCCATTTTGGGCGTATGTTTCCCCTGCACCTGCGATGAAATCGCCAAAAATGGGGTTCACCATTTCATGTTTTGAGGAAATGGGGATCACATGACCGATTGCGAGGGCTTGCCCCGTGGCCAGTCCCTTGGCGCGCGTGCTGGGGCGATAGCCTGATTGCTCGGCGGCGAGCAACACGCGTTGCCGGGTTGCTTCTTTGACTTCGGGGTAGCCGTTTAGCGCACGACTCACTGTCGTTTGGCTCAGGCCCAGTGTTTCTGAAAGCTGTTTTAGGTTCATTGCGCGGTAACGTGATGGCTCATAATAAGTTTTCAAAGCGCTTTAGAGCGGTCAAAGCGAGTCAGAGATTGCGCTAACGTAATCGTTTCAGTTTGCTGTTTTCAAGCGAAATCGTAAATTTCACACCTCTCATTTCTGAGTTGACAGATTTTATGTATTCAGCAACCCTGACGGTATTCCAAAGCGCTTTGAATTTTGATTCTTATCGCTTGAGATGAAATTTGCGCATTATGCACCAGGGAGGACTATCAAATGAAAACGAAACTACTCGCAAGCGCTGCTGCCATTGCGCTTGGCACAGCCGCACAGGCAGAAGACCTAACTGTGTTTGGCCCTTGGCTTGGACCAGACCAAGCAAATGTTGAACAAGTCTTAGCTGCTTTTGCCGCAGCATCTGGGCACAATGTGTCATATGTCGGTTCTGACAGCTTTGAGCAGCAGATCCTGATCGATGCCGAGGCCGGATCAGCACCAAACATCGCTGTATTCCCACAGCCTGGTTTGGCAGCTGATATGGCGTCGCGGGGGTTCTTGGCACCTTTGAAAGACGGCACAGCAGATTGGATTGTTGACAATTATGCAGCTGGTCAGTCTTGGGTTGATCTGGGCACCTACGCTGACGAGAGCGGCGCAAATAACCTTTACGGGTTTTTCTACAAGGTCGATGTGAAATCGCTCGTTTGGTATAGCCCAGAAAACTTTGAGGATGCAGACTACGATATCCCGTCATCAATGGAAGAGCTAAAAGCACTGACAGATCAGATCGTTGCAGATGGTGGTACACCTTGGTGCATTGGTCTGGGATCAGGTGGTGCGACAGGCTGGCCTGCGACTGACTGGGTCGAGGATATGATGCTGCGGACACAGTCACCTGCCGTTTATGACCAGTGGGTCAGCAATGAAATGCCGTTCGACGCGCCAGAGGTCATTGCCGCAATCGAAGAGTTCGGCGCATTTGCGCGTAACGATGCCTATGTATCTGGTGGTGCAGGGACCGTGGCCTCAACTGACTTCCGTGACAGCCCAAAAGGTCTTTTTGATAGCCCGCCACAGTGCTACATGCACCGTCAGGCGTCATTCATTCCAGCGTTCTTCCCTGAGGGAACATCTGTAGGTGAGGATGCGGATTTCTTCTACTTCCCAGCCTATGCTGAGGCAGATCTTGGCGCGCCAGTTCTGGGTGCGGGCACACTTTGGGCGATCACAAACGAGAATGGCGCAGCCCATGATCTGATCACATATCTGGAAACACCAGAAGCACATGAGATCTGGATGGGGCTTGGCGGCTTCCTCACACCACACAAAGGTGTTGATACGTCCAAATTCTCAGATGCGGCGACGGCTAAAATGAACGACATCTTGCTGGCGGCCACAACATTCCGCTTTGACGCATCTGATTTGATGCCGGGTGGTGTTGGTGCTGGTTCATTCTGGACAGGCATGGTTGATTACGCAGGCGGTAAAGACGCAAGCGAAGTCGCAGCCGGTATTCAGGCGTCATGGGACGCATTGAAGTAAACGGCCCTTAAAATACGCATCACGGCCCGCAGAAACCGCAGGCCGTGATGCCCCATACGAAACCCTCATTATAATAAGAGAGACGTACCGTGACACCTGCACTCCAAGGTTTGGTGACCATTTTTATCGGTGTTGGCGGGTGCATTGCGTATTTCTATTTTTCCAATCAATTTCTTGATCGTGTGCTTTTCCCTGCAAGGGGTGTGAATGCCGGGCGCAATATCAATCGCGCCAATATGATCCGTCCTTGGCTGTTTTTGGCGCCTGCTTTGATCGCGCTTGGTCTATATCTTGCATACCCGGTCTTTGCGACGTTGTGGTATTCTGTGACGGATCGCAGTCAAAACGATGCCTTTGTGGGGCTTGCAAATTATCAGCAGATGATGTCAGAGCCCAAGTTTTGGGAAGCGATGCGCAATAACATGCTGTGGCTGATCATCGTTCCTGCCGCATCCACATGTTTTGGGCTGCTTGCCGCGCAACTGACGGATCGCTTGAGCTGGGGCGCGTTTGCGAAATCGCTGATCTTTATGCCGATGGCGATCTCATTCGTGGGGGCCGCAGTGATCTTTAAACTGGTCTATGACACGCGCCCGATAGGGACCAATCAGATCGGCGTTCTCAATGCGATTTGGTTGCAGTTTGACGGTGGGATTGGATCGGTTTTGATGTTGCGGGCTGTGCCCGTGCTGTTGCTTGGCGGCGTTTCTGCGGTACTACTTTATAGCCTTTGGGTGATCTTGCGCGGGTTTTTTGAACAGAAGCTGCGCATTGATTTAAAGTCGCTCTTGCGTGTCTTATGGTGCGCATTTGCGATTTATGCTGTGACCGTTTGCGCACAACTCGGCTGGGGCGCTTTATGCGGTGATTATCCTTACGGGCAGCCGCAAACTTGGCTCACCATTCCTGGATGGAACTCGATCTTTTTGATGATCGTGTTGATTTGGATCCAGACCGGATTCGCCATGGTGATCCTTTCGGCGGCATTACGCGGTATTCCAGAGGAAACGATTGAAGCCGCCATTGTCGATGGCGCAAATCCATTTCAGGTGTTTTTCAAGATTAAGATGCCGCAAATCTCTGGCACAATCGTTGTGGTCTGGACCACGATCACTCTGGTTGTGCTTAAGGTTTTTGACATTGTGTTCGCAATGACAAATGGCCAATGGGAAACGCAGGTTCTGGCGAATTATATGTTCGACAAGCTGTTTCGCGCCAATGATTGGGGTGTTGGCTCTGCCAGTGCGATGGTGATCATGCTGTTGGTCAGCCCGATCCTGATCTGGAACGTCAATAACGCCCGCAAGGAGATGCGCTGATGGACAATATCGCGGGCAGCAAATCAAGCCTGAACTGGGTGGTGCAAATCTCTGTTGTGCTGCTTGTTGCGCTTTGGCTGTTTCCGACGGTTGGCTTGCTCGTGTCGTCTTTTCGCACCACGGATCAAATTTCAGGCTCTGGTTGGTGGCAGGCGATGTTTACGCAAGAGCGCAATGATACATTGCGCGCCGCCGACCCGGATGATGAGGGCGTACAACAACTGATTGACGGTCAATATGTCATCTCGGGTAATCTTTTTGAGGACGACGCAAAGGCTAAGATTTCGGTTTGGGGCACCTCAAGCCGTGCGATTGATGTGTATTCACCCGGCGAAATAGCAGAGCTCAAGGACGGCGAGACGATTACGGTCTCTGCAAATGGGGATTACACACAAACAAGCCCGGTTGAGATGACAGGCCGCGGCCAACGTGTCTTTGTCACGGCGACATCTCCACCAGAATTTACCTTTGATAATTACAAAACGGTGCTCACTGGCGGATATTCGGATGGTGGGATGACTAAGGCGTTTTTCAATACGCTCACAGTCACGATCCCAGCGACGATCATCCCGATTGTGATCGCGGCTTTTGCCGCCTATGCGCTCGCGTGGATGGAGTTTCCGGGCCGCGCGCTCTTGATCGCTGTGATTGTTGGCCTGCTTGTGGTGCCGTTGCAATTGGCGTTGATACCGCTTTTGCGGCTGCATTTAGGGATCGGCATTGGCAAAGGTTATTTAGGTGTTTGGCTGGCGCATACGGGCTTTGGCCTGCCGCTCGCGATCTATTTGCTGCGCAACTATATGGTGGGCTTACCACGTGATATCATTGAGAATGCAAAGGTCGACGGGGCGACGGATTTCCAAATCTTCACCAAAATCATTTTGCCGTTGTCATTCCCCGCACTGGCGTCATTCGCAATTTTCCAGTTTTTGTGGACATGGAATGATCTGCTTGTCGCCAAAGTGTTTTTGATCGATGCATCTGGCCAAACCACTGTGATGACCAATCAAATTGTTGAGTTGCTTGGCACCCGTGGCGGCAATTGGGAGATACTCTCAACCGCCGCCTTTGTCTCTATCGCCGTGCCGCTTTTGGTTTTCTTTATGATGCAAAAATACCTCGTCCGTGGCCTTTTGGCTGGATCAGTAAAGTAAGTAGGATACCCTAATGAACGATCTTTCAGCGTCTAAGATTGACAATGTCGCAAACCCAGATTGGTGGCGCGGTGCTGTGATCTATCAGATTTACCCGCGTAGCTATCAGGACAGTAATGGCGACGGTATTGGTGATCTCGGCGGGATCATTTCGCGGCTGCCGTATATCGCCTCGCTTGGTGTTGATGCGATCTGGATTTCGCCGTTTTTTAAATCCCCGATGAAGGATTTTGGCTATGACGTTAGTGATTATTGCGATGTCGATCCCATGTTTGGCACGCTTGCTGACTTTGACAGCCTGATTGCGACCGCGCATAATCTGGGGCTGCGGGTGATGATCGATTTGGTGTTGTCGCATACATCTGATCAGCACGCGTGGTTCGCAGAAAGCCGGGTAAACAAAATCAACGCAAAGGCAGATTGGTATGTCTGGGCAGACCCGCAGCCAGACGGCACGCCACCGACAAACTGGCTGTCGATTTTCGGTGGCCCTGCCTGGACATGGGACACACGGCGCGAGCAATATTATCTGCATAACTTTCTAACCTCACAACCAGATCTCAATTTTCATTGTGAGGCGGTGCAAGAGGCGCTGCTAGATGTCGCGCGCTTTTGGTTAGAGCGTGGTTGCGACGGCTTCCGTCTTGATACGATTAATTTTTATGTGCATGACGCGCAGCTGCGCAATAATCCACCGCTGCCTGATGATCAGCGCAATGCGACGATTGCGCCATCGGTGAACCCCTATAACCATCAAGAGCACCTTTACGACAAAAACCAGCCCGAGAACCTCGCTTTCTTGCGTAAATTACGCGCGGTTATGGCGTCCTATGGTGCGGCAGCTGTGGGCGAGGTGGGTGATGCGCAGCGCGGGCTTGAGATCATGGGGGAATACACCGCTGGCGATGATCTGATGCAGATGTGCTATGCCTTTGAATTTCTGGCGAATGATCAACCAAATGCGGATTATATAACGGATGTTATGGCCCGTGTGGATGAGGTCGCGGGTGATGGCTGGGCCTGTTGGGCGTTTTCAAACCATGACGTAAAACGCCATATGAGCCGTTGGGAATTATCGGCTGAGGCTGCGCGGATGTTTACCACACTTATCATGTGTCTGCGCGGCTCTGTGTGTCTTTACCAAGGCGAAGAGCTTGGCCTGCCAGAGGCAGATGTCGCCTATGAAGATCTGCAAGACCCCTATGGCATTACCTTTTGGCCTGAATTTAAGGGGCGCGATGGATGCCGCACGCCGATGGTCTGGGAACCGTCGAACCAAAACGGTGGGTTTTCTGAGGCAAAGCCTTGGTTGCCGGTCGAGGCGGGGCATTTGGCGCTCTCTGCGCAAAGCCAAGAAGACGATCCAAGCGCATTGATCCATCATTATCGACGTGCGATTGCATTGCGCGCCGCACATCCTGCACTCGCCCCTGGGGCACATGATGCGGTGCAAAAGGCAGGTGATGTGATTTATTTCACCCGGAGCACTGCGGATGAGACGCTCTTTTGTGCCTTTAACCTGAGCAATGCGCCATCAGAGCTATCGCTTCCCACCGGGCAATGGCGGTCTGTTGCTACAGATTTAGGCGGAGCTGATCCGGGTCTTGCAAGGCAAGTGACTTTGGCGCCATGGCAAGTATGCATCTTGCATAAAGAGGGGTGATTTCGAAATGGCGGATTTGAAATTATCCAATATATCCAAAGTGTATGGCGGTCACGTTGATGTGTTGAGCGATATCAATCTTGAGATTGATCAAGGAGAGCTGATCGTTTTCGTCGGCCCGTCAGGGTGCGGAAAATCAACACTACTGCGGATGATTGCTGGGCTTGAAAAGATCAGCGGTGGCACGCTGCATATTGATGGCATGCTTGTGAACGATATCCCGCCCGCACAGCGCGGCATTGCGATGGTGTTTCAGTCTTACGCGCTTTATCCGCATATGACTGTGCGTGAAAACATGGCGTTTGCGCTTAAGATTGCGAAGAAATCAAAAGCCGAGATCGCAGAGGCTGTCACAAAGGCTGCGCAGATTTTGCAGCTTGAGGACTACCTAGATCGCTTGCCCAAAGCTCTCTCTGGTGGGCAACGGCAGCGGGTCGCGATTGGCCGGGCCATTGTGCGCGATCCGAAGGTTTATCTCTTTGATGAACCGCTCTCAAATCTTGATGCCGCATTGCGTGTTGCTACGCGTATTGAGATTGCCCAGCTCAAAGAGGCGATGCCAGAGAGCACGATGATCTATGTGACCCATGATCAGGTTGAGGCGATGACATTGGCAGATCGGATTGTTGTGCTTGCAAACAAAGGGATTGCACAAGTCGGTTCCCCGCTTGAGCTATATGAGAGCCCAAGAAATGAATTTGTTGCACAGTTTATAGGCTCACCTGCGATGAACTTACTCGCCGGGAAAATCGTTGAAACTGGGGATATGACCACCGTGCAGCTCCATGGGGGGGGCATGGCAAAGGCCGCTGTGCCCACGCAAGCCGCTGATAAGGGGTTACAGGTGAATATCGGCGTGCGGCCCGAGGATTTGGTAGAAACAGACGGTGCAGTTCTCTTTGCGGGGAAAGTCAAAATATCAGAAAGCTTGGGCGAGGTAACGTTGCTCTACTTTGAGAATACGGCGCATGATGACGGTGTGATCGCCAAGCTTCCGGGGATACAAGCTGATTTACGCGGGAAGACTGTGCAGATGACGGCAGATCCTGCCAAAATTCAGATTTTTCATAATGGGCTCTCGTTGCGTTATCGAGAGTTGTCTTAGCCTCTGTTTTATGGTGCATTTTACCATACGAAGGAGAGACCATCATGCAGGCACCCAAAAATACGTTAAAGGCAGCGATGCGCGCGGGGCGAACGCAGTATGGCGTTTGGCTCAATACGATGTCGCCGGTTATCGCTGAAATGGTGGGGCAGGCGGGGTTTGATTGGTGTCTTATAGATGGTGAACATGGTGCCAATTCAGTTTCAGAATACCTCACTCAGCTGCAAGCGCTCGCAATTTCGGGCACGCCCGCTGTCATCCGTATTGCACAGGCCGAGCATTGGATGGTTAAGCAAGCCATTGATCTTGGCTGCCAAACCGTGATGGTGCCGATGGTGAATACGGCTGATCAGGCGGCAAAAATGGCTGCGGCCATGCGCTACCCACCGCAGGGTAGCCGCGGGTTAGGCGCCGCACTGGCGCGGGCCTCAGAATACGGCAAGCTTACAGATTATACCGCAACCGCTAATGATGAGATGTGCCTGATCGTGCAGGCAGAAACCCAAGAGGCGCTGCGCAATATCGCGGATATTGCAGCAACGGATGGTGTTGATTGCGTGTTTATCGGCCCTGCGGATCTGGCCGCGGATATGGGGCACACGGGCAATCCGGGGCATCCTGATGTGGTTGCCGCGATCACCGATGCCTTTGCCAAGATCGCAGAGGCAGGCGCATTGCCCGGTTTTCTCATCTTTGATGCCGCACAGGCGCAGCATTACACCGATCTGGGTGTGAAATTCTTAGGCGTTGGTGGCGACATCGCAATTTTCAGAGAGGCGCTTCGTTCGACCGCCAAAGGGTTACCAAAGCGCTAGGTCTCACTATCGCTGAGCACCCCATCGGCTGACATCATTTGATAGAGCAGCCCCTCTCTCAGGCCCCGATCCGCAACTGAGAGCTGATCCGTGGGCCAAAGCCGCATGAGCGCCTGTAAGATCGCTGACCCTGACATGATCAATGCCTGCCGGTCCTTGCCTATCCGCGGATCGTTGCGCCGCCCAGAGGGGCCCAGGGCGAGGTAATCACGAATAACCTTGTCAATTTGATCGCTGGTCATGCGGATGCCATCTACCTTGGTGCGATCATAGCGCCGCAATCCGAGATGGCTGGCTGCGATTGTGGTGACTGTGCCGCTGGTGCCAATGATTTGAAATCCCTCACGATCTTGGGCGATATTTGAGGGCGTGAACTCGGCAAGGCTTTCCTCAAAAAACCAGCTCATCAGCGCGAAACGGGCTGCATCGTCTTCGACATCCGCGAACTGATCGCGTAATGTTGCAACGCCTAGCGGCACTGATATCCAATCAACGACCTTTGCCGCAGCATGGGGGCCGGGCTCCGTGCGGAACCCTTCGTGGAAT
>CAKMZE010000009.1:19688-28190 GCA_929200295.1 uncultured Alphaproteobacteria bacterium | reverse complement strand
ATCCACACCAGCTCGGTCGAGCCACCGCCGATATCAACGACAAGCAACTGTCGCGTCTTGCGATTAACCAAGGGGCCACATGAAATGACAGCGAGCCGCGCCTCTTCTTCGGCGGCGATGATATCCAGCTTTAGACCCGTCTCGCGGTGGATCTGGGCGATAAATGCCTTGCCATTTTTTGCGCGGCGGCATGCCTCAGTCGCGACGAGTCGCATATTTTTGATACGGTGATAGTCCAGCTTTTGCTTGCAGATGCGGATGGCGGCTATCGTGCGGTTCATTGAACTGCGCGATAGCTTCCCCGAGCTTTCAAGCCCTAGACCAAGCTGAACAGATTTGGAAAAGCTATCAACCACGCGAAACTGCTTGCCCAAAGGTTGGGCAATTAGCATGCGACAGCTATTCGTGCCCAAATCAAGCGCAGCATAAAGCTGCCCCTGATCAGGGGGAGACGGCGCGGGGGTATCGACCGCAACAGGGAACGCGCCCGCACCAGTAGGACGCTTGGGCGCCATTTTACGCCCTCCATTTCGAGTTGTGTTTAAGCTATGCTCTCAAAGCGCTCTGGGCAAGGGTTGTTCTGTGTCGAAATGCAGATGATGATCCGGACCGGGTTGAAACTTGTGGAAATGAATGCGCAACATATCGGGGTCATAAGAGTACGCAAATGCAACGCGTCGCTGCCGCTACGCACGATGTCGAAAACCGACGCGGGTACAAAAGGCACGGTGCTAGAACCGATAAGAATTTAAGCGCCAATGGGGGAGAATCACATGGCGGACGTCACGATTGTCTATTGGCGGGATATGCCAGCCCAAGTCATTGTTGGCAAAGGGCGGCGCGGTACGAAATTGCCTTTGCCAGAGAGGTTTGAGCAAGCGATTGATCGCGCGGCGATGAAATCGGGTGCAGCGGAATCGGATGCTTATCTCGAAGGGTTCCGCAAAGCGGCCCCTTATGCGGTTGATGGCGTGGATGCAGATGTCGCCGCGGCCGAAGTGGCGCGCATTGATGCCGAATATGACCAAGATGCTCTCAAACTATTGATTGCAAATGATGGTTGGGCCGCAGGCTCAAATACGTAAACACACCTTACAAACAAGCTTTATTGACGAGGAACGCTGATGTCATTGTTGTCATTTGGTAGAAGTGAGAGCCCAGAAGAGAAGACGCCCGATCCACAGGTCGAAGCGTTCTTGCAGGATTACTCAATCGAGGTCATGCCGCGCACGGCGGAAAAGATTGTGGATTTCCGGTCGCTTTTGCCACAGCACACCCGTGTCTATATCGCCCATATCGAAGGCACCCCGATTGAGGATATGGTCGCCACCGCAAAGCGCATTGCAGGCGAAGGCTTTGCCGTTATACCGCATTTTCCTGCGCGTATCATCAAAGATGAGGCGACATTGGCTGATTGGATCGCACGCTATCAAGGCGAGGCAGGGGTTGATCAGGCCTTGTTGCTTGCAGGTGGTGTGACAACACCGCATGGGGATTACAACAGCTCGATGGAGCTGTTGCAGTCAGGTCTTTTTGACAAGGCGGGCTTTGGTCATTTGCATGTGGCGGGGCATCCTGAGGGCAATAAAGACATTGACCCTGATGGTGGCGACCAGAATGTGATGGATGCTTTGCGTTGGAAACAGCAGTTCCGTGACACAACAGATGCAAAGATGGCCCTAGCCACGCAGTTTGCCTTTGAAGCAGGGCCAATTATCGCATGGGCTGATGCGATCAAAGAGGCTGGCATCGATATTCCTATCCATATCGGCATTGCGGGGCCTGCCAAATTGCAAACCTTGATTAAATTCGCAATCGCCTGTGGCGTTGGCCCATCACTCAAAGTGCTGCAAAAGCGCGCGATGGATATGACCAAGTTGCTGTTGCCTTATGAACCAAACGAATATCCTCGATATCAACTCTGGGGCAGTGTTTTCAAACAAAATGGCCGAAGACCCGCGTTACGCGGATAATAACTTTGTTGAGCCAACCTTGATGCAAGAGCTGGTAGAGCGTGTGCAGGCCATCACAGATTGCCCTTTGTGCATTGATAGCTCTGTACCTGGCGCGCTTGAAAACGGTCTTGCTGCGGCTGAGGGTCGCCCACTTTTGAATTCTGTCACAGGCGAGGAAGAGCGGCTTGAGATGGTGCTGCCATTGGTCAAGAAATACAACGTCCCTGTGGTTGCGATCTCAAACGATGACACAGGGATCTCTGAGGACCCAGATGTGCGTTTTGCAGTTGCGAAAAAGATCGTCGAGCGCGCCGCAGATTTCGGCATCCCAGCGCATGATATCGTGGTTGATCCGCTGGTAATGCCTATTGGTGCAATGGGAACAGCTGGTTTGCAGGTCTTCACCCTAGTGCGCCGCTTGCGCGAAGAGCTGGGCGTGAACACCACATGCGGTGCATCAAACATCTCATTCGGCTTGCCGAACCGTCATGGCATTAACAACGCGTTTTTACCGATGGCGATGACCGCAGGGATGACATCGGCGATTATGAACCCCGTTGCATTGCCCATTGGGCCCAAGAAGATGGCCGAGAAAAAGGCCGAAATTGAAGCCGCAGGTGTCATTCTGCCCGAAGGCATGGATGACGAAGCCTTTGTGCAGCTCTTTGGTATGGGTTCGACAAAGCCGCGCGCAGGCAAAGAGATGGAAGCGATCCGTGCGGCGAATTTCCTAACCGACAACGATACAGCCGGGGCCGAATGGATTAAGTTTAACCGCGTCCCTGCAAAAGAGGGTGAAGGACGCGCCCGTCGCGGTCGCCGTCGCGGATAGGTTTTCCTGATCTAGGGGTTTCCTCTTAACGCCGAACTCAGCTAAGTAATGAACAGCCCCCTATCCGGGGCTGTTTTGCGTTGCATGAGGCATAGATGGCTAAGACACCTGGTAAAAACACAAGCGGACGCGGCCAAAGGGATCTTACTGTAAAGGTCAAATCGGCCCGTGGGCGCCGCGGGGGCTCGACCAGATGGTTGCAGCGTCAGCTGAACGATCCCTATGTCACAGCGGCAAAGCGCGATGGCTATCGTGGAAGAGCAGCCTATAAGATCCTGGAACTGAACGAGAAATATCAATTTCTCGTGCCGGGCGCGCGCGTGGTTGATTTGGGATGCGCGCCGGGTGGGTGGATTCAAGTAGCGGTCCCACGGGTGAACGCACTTGGCACGCGGACGTCGAAAAAAGTGGGCACTATTTTAGGTGTTGATCTGCAAGAGGTTGAACCTATTGCGGGGGCCACAATTCATCAGCTCGATTTCATGGATGATGCGGCTGATAAACAAGTGATGGACTGGCTCGGCGGGCAGGCGGATGTGGTCATGTCTGATATGGCGGCTGCGTCCTCTGGGCATAAGCAAACCGACCATCTGCGAATTATCGCACTTTGTGAGGCTGCCGCATATTTTGCCTTTGATGTGCTGGCTGACGGGGGCACGTTTGTTGCCAAAGTGCTTGCAGGTGGCGCTGAGGGTGATCTGCAAAAACTGCTCAAACAGAAATTTGCCAAAGTCGCCAATGTGAAGCCGCCGTCATCACGCTCGGATAGTTCGGAGAAATTTGTTGTTGCGACCGGATTTAATACTAAGTGATAGCCCATAAATAGCTGTTTGCTTTAGATGCAGTATGTGACGCTAAGGATAACCACATGAAGACTGATTTTGATTTGTTCGTGATCGGCGGCGGTATCAATGGCACGGGCATCGCGCGCGATGCGCAGGGGCGTGGTTTGCGCGTGGGTTTGGCTGAAATGAACGATTTGGGGTCAGCAACATCCTCTGCATCGACCAAATTATTCCATGGCGGCTTGCGCTATCTTGAGTATTTTGAATTTGGATTGGTGCGTAAGGCCTTGATTGAACGTGAGGTTCTGCTCAAATCCATGCCGCATATTGCCTGGCCAATGCGTTTTGTGCTGCCATATCACAAGGATATGCGGTTTGAGGGGGATACCCCAACATCAAAGCTGCTTTCTCTCATGATGCCATGGATGAAAGGGCGCAGACCTGCTTGGCTCATCCGGTTTGGGCTTTTCCTATACGACAGCTTAGGCGGGCGAGAGATTTTGCCGGGCACGCAAAAGCTGGATTTGCACACAGACCCAGTTGGGCTGCCGCTGAAACAAAAGTTTCAAAAGGCGTATGAATATTCCGATTGCTGGATCGAAGACGCACGGCTAGTCGTTTTAAACGCGCGTGATGCATCGATGCGTGGTGCAGAGATCATGACGCAGACCAAGGTGATCAAAGCAACCCGCGATGACGTGCAATGGCGCATCACCTTGTTACAAGGGGATACTGAGCATCAAATCACCGCCAAAGTGCTCGTCAATGCTGGCGGCCCGTGGGTTGAGGATATTATCCGCGGTAAGGTCGGGTTGAACGCCTCCGAAGGCGTGCGCCTCGTGCGGGGCAGTCATATCGTCACCAAACGCCTGTTTGATCACGATAAAGCCTATTTCTTTCAGGGTGAGGATGGGCGGATCATTTTCGCGATCCCCTATGAAACCGATTTTACGCTTATCGGGACAACGGATCATGAGCATTCTGACCTCTCGGTTAAACCGATCGCGACGCAAGAAGAGCAGCAATATCTTTGCGATTTTGCAAATCAATATTTTGAAACAGAGATTTCATTAGATGACGTTGTTTGGACCTATTCAGGTGTGCGTCCGCTCTATGATGATGGCGCAAAATCAGCGACGGCAGCCACACGCGATTACGTTTTATCGCTCGATGATAACGGACCTGCGTTGCTCAGCGTTTTTGGTGGGAAAATCACAACCTACCGCAAGCTTGCCGAAAATGCCCTGCGCAAGTTAGAGGATCACCTGCCGATGACAGGCCCTTGGACCGCAGAGACGGCCATGCCCGGTGGGGATTTCGCGGTTTCAGATGTGTCCGAACTGATCGCAGGTGTGATGCGAGACTATCCCTTTATTGATCAGCCTTGGGCAACCCGGCTTATCAAAGCATACGGCACTGATGCGCGTAATATATTGGGTGTGGCCAAAAGCTTGACAGATCTGGGCAAAGATTACGGGACCACGCTAACAACAGCCGAGGTTGATTGGCTTATCTCGCATGAATTTGCCACCTCGGCCGAGGATATCATTTGGCGACGCAGTAAGCTTGGCCTACGGCTGACATCAGAACAAATCGCTGTGTTAGAGGATGATATTGCGCACATCTATCTGAAACAAAGACACAGCCGTTGAGTTGCACATAAAACCCGGTATCTTAATGAGATCGGGCGACGAAGCGAATAAGAGGGACGCATGACTTACATTCTCGCGATTGATCAAGGCACGACATCAAGCCGCGCCATTCTCTTTGACGCAAATATGCAGATCACAGCGGTCGCCCAAGAAGAGTTCACCCAACATTTCCCACAATCCGGTTGGGTTGAGCATGAGGTATCAGATCTTTGGGCCTCGACCGCATCAACCTGCCGTGGCGCAATTGAAAAGGCGGGTATCACCGCACATGAAATCGCCGCGATTGGCATCACGAACCAGCGCGAAACGACGATTGTGTGGGATAAGGACACCGGCCAAGCCATTCATAAAGCTATCATTTGGCAGGATCGGCGTACCTCTGATATGTGTAAAATGCTCAAGGCCGATGGGTTTGAGGCTGAAATAACCGCACGTACAGGCCTGCTGCTTGATCCATACTTTTCGGGCACTAAGCTGAAATGGCTATTGGACAATGTTGACGGTGCGCGTGAAAAGGCCAAGGCAGGTAAGCTGCTTTTTGGCACGGTCGATAGCTACCTGATTTGGAAACTGACAGGCGGCAAATCACATGTGACAGATGCCACCAATGCGGCGCGAACAATGCTTTATGACATTCGCAAGGGGCGCTGGTCGCAAACGATCTGTGATCGCTTTGATATCCCCATGGCCATGTTGCCCGAGGTGCGTGATTGCGCATCAGATTTTGGCATGACGCGCGCTGATCTTTTTGGGGCAGAGCTACCGATCTTAGGCGTCGCCGGGGATCAGCAAGCCGCAACAATCGGGCAGGCGTGCTTTGCACCCGGTATGATGAAATCGACATATGGCACGGGGTGTTTTGCCTTGCTCAACACAGGCGATACCTGTGTCCAAAGCCAAAACAGGCTCTTGGGGACAATTGCCTATCAGTTTGACGGGAAACCTACATATGCGCTGGAGGGATCAATATTTATTGCTGGCGCTGTGGTGCAATGGCTGCGCGATGGGCTGCAAATCATCCGACATGCAAAAGATACGCAAGCTCTTGCTGAGACTGCTGATCCTACGCAAGAGCTGTACCTCATACCCGCCTTTACAGGCCTTGGCGCACCCTATTGGGATGCAGAAGCACGCGGGGCGATTTACGGGCTCACGCGTAACTCTGGCCCAGCTGAATTTGCACGCGCTGCGTTGGAAAGCGTAGGTTTCCAGACCAAGGATCTGCTTGAGGCGATGAAGAGCGACTGGCAAGCTTCTGAAACTGATGGCGTATTGCGCGTTGATGGCGGGATGAGCGCCTCTGATTGGTCGATGCAGTTCTTGTCGGATATCCTAGGCGCGCCCGTTGATCGGCCTCAGGTTTTGGAAACAACAGCCCTAGGCGCGGCTTGGCTTGCTGGCATGCGTGCGGGGATTTATCCCGACCAAGACGGCTTTGCCAAAAACTGGTCACTTGATCAGCAGTTTAGCCCCGTGATGGATGACGCGACACGCAACAGACGTTACGCAGGCTGGAAGGATGCAATCGCGCGCACGCTGGTCCAATCCTAACCCTGCGCCATCTCCCAGACCTCAAATTCAAGGGCGCATTTCTCGCGAAACACCGTCTCAACATCACTGGAAAGCGGCGTATCCAAAACAGGAGAGACGTTGACGCGGTTCATGTTAATCTTTGTCTCTAGCCGATCTTCTAAGAAAGAAATCAGGCTTGATTGCCGCTCATAGCTAAACAGATGCGTGACACCCAGTAGCCCATCTTTGCGGCGCAGAAGGAATTTTGATTGCGCGCCAACATTCGCAAAAGAGGCGGGTTTGTCTTGGGTATATTCAAGGACAAACTCATCAAAGCTGATCCCACGTGTTGAGTTTGGTTGACCAACCAGATCATCCCGGTGCCGATATCTGTACCAACTGCTAAGCCAATCAATCGGGTGGCGCACAACAGCAAGCGTTTCCATATCAGATTCGCCGGCTGCCTGTTCGAAAAACGGAAGTACGAAACGGTTATAGCGATAAACAGGCGAGTGCTTAAGCACAGGCGGGTCACGTAAAATAATTGATGCACGCGGTGAGAGTGCGCCCTCAAGAGCGGTTGTTCCGGTTTTCGGAACCGCGAGGAAAACCAGCTTTTCCTTCCAAAAAACAAGCATTTATCGGCTACCTTACTGCAATTATCGGGTATTTAGATCATCCCTATAAGACATAAACGGATTATTAACCACACTTCGTTGATGCTGGAAAAGTAAGATTTTGTTTGCAATGTTCTACTTTTGGTCCCATTAAGAATGAGAACACAAGTAGAACAAAGCAGTGATTGTCCCTTTGCAAGGGCTATGAAATAAGGACAGGGAACATGGCAACGGCAGAACTTTTTCAGATGACAGACAAAAAAACAGCTGACAAGCAAAAGGCTTTGGATAGCGCACTTGCACAAATTGAACGGCAATTTGGCAAAGGCTCGATTATGAAGCTTGGCGGCGACAATAAAATTGCCGAAATCGAAGCAACAAGCACAGGATCCCTAGGGCTTGATATCGCGCTTGGCATTGGTGGCCTGCCAAAGGGGCGGGTCATTGAGATTTATGGCCCTGAATCTTCGGGTAAAACCACGCTGACGCTACATGCGATCGCGGAAGAGCAGAAAAAGGGCGGTGTATGTGCCTTTGTGGATGCGGAGCACGCGCTTGATCCGTCATATGCGAAAAAGCTGGGCGTCAATCTTGATGAGCTATTGATCTCTCAGCCGGATACAGGTGAGCAAGCGCTCGAAATCGTTGATACGCTCGTGCGCTCTGGCGCGGTGAATATGGTGATCGTCGATTCTGTGGCGGCACTCACCCCAAAGTCTGAGCTTGAGGGCGATATGGGCGATAGCAGCGTCGGTGTGCATGCGCGTTTGATGAGCCAAGCGATGCGCAAATTGACCGGGTCAATCAACCGCTCTGGCTGCATGGTGATCTTTATCAACCAAATCAGGATGAAAATCGGCGTGATGTTCGGCTCACCTGAGACGACAACAGGCGGTAATGCGTTGAAGTTCTACGCGTCAGTACGCTTGGATATCCGCCGCATCGGTGCGCTCAAGGACCGTGATGAGGTCGTTGGTAATGCAACCCGTGTGAAAGTCGTTAAAAACAAAGTTGCCCCACCATTTAAACAGGTCGAATTTGATATCATGTACGGCGAGGGGATCTCGAAGATGGGCGAACTGCTCGATCTTGGTGTCAAAGCTGGCGTGGTAGAAAAATCAGGCGCTTGGTTCTCATACGGGGATGAGC
>CAKMZE010000009.1:14268-19678 GCA_929200295.1 uncultured Alphaproteobacteria bacterium | reverse complement strand
ACTCAGTACGGATCGGCCAGGGGCGCGAAAATTCCAAAGTTTTCTTGCGTGAAAACCAAAGCATCGCGCTTGAGATTGAGGATAAAATCCGCGCGGCTCATGGGCTTGATTTCGATATGGAAAAAGAAAGCGGTGCATCAGACGATGATCTGGTCGAAGTCTAACACTGCATTTATCTTAACCAAAGCAAAAAGGGCGCGGGGCATACCGCGCCCTTTTTGCTGTGCGTCTATCGCCTGACTGTGGACACTCGCGCAGGGCGAGGCTATTTCCTGCATAAAGAGATTTCATAAGTGAAAGACGCACATGACCAGCCTCGCTGATATCCGGTCCACATTCTTAAACTATTTTGGTCAAAACGGACATGAAATCGTGGCCTCAAGCCCGCTTGTTCCGCGCAATGATCCGACATTGATGTTCACAAACTCCGGTATGGTGCAGTTTAAAAACCGCTTTACCGGCGTCGAAGCGGGCGATTATCAGCGCGCCACCACAGCACAAAAATGCGTGCGGGCAGGGGGCAAGCATAACGATCTGGATAACGTGGGCTATACCGCACGGCATCATACATTCTTTGAGATGCTGGGAAATTTTAGCTTTGGGGATTACTTTAAAACGGATGCGATCCCCTTTGCATGGGAGCTGCTGACACGTGATTTCGGGATCGATAAATCAAAGCTTTTGACAACGGTTTATCATACTGATGACGAAGCTTTCGCGCTTTGGAAAAAGATCGGCGTGCCCGAAGACCGCATTATTCGCATTGCCACAGATGATAATTTTTGGCGCATGGGCCCTACAGGCCCATGTGGCCCCTGCACCGAGATCTTTTATGACCATGGCGATCATATTTGGGGCGGGCCACCGGGCTCACCCGAAGAGGATGGCGATCGGTTTATTGAGATCTGGAATATCGTGTTCATGCAGAACGAACAGTTCGATGATGGCACGCTCAAACCGCTTGAGATGCAATCGATCGACACTGGCATGGGGTTAGAGCGGATCGGCGCGCTTTTGCAGGGTCACCACGATAACTACGACACGGATCTGATGCGCGCCTTGATCGAAGCATCAGCCCATGCGACGAGCGTTGACCCTGATGGGGATGGCAACACGCATCACCGCGTCATCGCAGATCATCTGCGCTCTACCGCGTTTTTGATTGCCGAAGGGGTGCTCCCCTCAAATGAGGGCCGCGGCTATGTATTGCGCCGTATCATGCGCCGGGCCATGCGCCACGCGCATTTGTTGGGTGCCAAAGACCCTGTGATGCACCGTCTTGTACCTGAACTGGTCAAACAAATGAGTGCGGCCTATCCAGAGCTGGGTCAAGGCGAAGAGCTCATCGCAGGAACGCTGCTAAACGAGGAAATCCGGTTTAAGCAAACGCTAGATCGCGGGCTTAAGCTGCTCGATGATGAGCTCGCAAACCTGCCCAACGCTGCAGAACTGCCGGGGCAAACGGCGTTTAAGCTGTATGATACCTATGGCTTCCCCTTAGATCTGACACAGGATGCATTGCGCGAAAAAGGCCGCGCTGTTGACACAGCAGGCTTTGATGCGGCCATGGCCGAGCAAAAAGCCAAAGCGCGCGCCGCGTGGTCTGGGACGGGTGCACAAACGGATGCCGCCGTTTGGTTTGATGTGGCCGACCAGCATGGTGTCACAGATTTTCTGGGTTACGACACACTAAGCGCAGAGGGTCAGATTGCCGCATTGATCATCGACGGTACGGCCCAAGACACGGCTAAGGGCGAGGTGCAAATCGCACTCAACCAGACCCCATTTTATGCCGAGGCTGGCGGGCAAATCGGTGATGCAGGCCGCATCATGACGGAAACCGGCGAGGTGTCGATTACAGATACCAAGAAGGTCGCCGATGTTTATGTGCACATCGGTCAGGTGGTCTCTGGTACGATCCAAACGGGGCAGGCTGCCAGTCTGCGTGTGGATGTGTCACGGCGTCAGCAAATTCAGGCGAACCATTCTGCGACGCACCTTTTGAACGAGGCGTTGCGCAATGTGCTGGGTGATCATATCGCGCAGCGCGGGTCGCTGAACGCACCGGATCGGTTGCGCTTTGACTTTAGCCATAATGCACCAGTTTCATTGGATGAACTGGCGCAGGTTGAGCGTGAGGTTAACAGCCTCATCCGCCAGAATAGTAAGGTTGATACCCGGATCATGACCCCAGATGATGCGCGCGCATTGGGTGCGCAGGCGCTCTTTGGTGAGAAATATGGTGATGAGGTCCGGGTGGTGTCCATGGGGCAACAGCCCGGCTCTGGTAAGGGCGTGGATGGGCAGACTTATTCGCTTGAGCTTTGTGGCGGCACGCATGTGGCCCGTTTGGGTGAGATCGGCGCCTTTGTCATGGTTGGCGACAGCGCCTCTAGCGCTGGTGTGCGCCGTATCGAAGCGCTGAGCGGACAGGCCGCACTTGATTATCTGCGTGCGCAGGATCAGCGTTTGGCCGAGGTGGCGCTGCTGTTGAAGACACCAGCAACCGAAGCCGCAGAACGTGTCAAAGCATTGCTTGATGAACGTAAAGCACTGACCAATGAGGTCGGGCAATTGCGCCGTGAAATGGCAATGGGCGGCAGTGGCGGCGCATCGGATGCGCCGGAAACAGTGAACGGGGTCGCCTTTACCGCGCAGGTCTTAAATGGCGTGTCGGGCAAGGATTTGCCCGCGCTTATTGACCAATATAAGGAACGCATTGGCAGTGGCGTCGTGCTGCTGATCGCGGATACGGGCGGTAAGGCGGCAATTGCCGCTGGTGTGACGGCTGATCTAACTGGTAGGCTCTCTGCTGTAGATGTTTTGCGCGCATCCGTGCCGCATCTTGGCGGCAAAGGCGGCGGCGGCAGGCCTGATATGGCACAAGGTGGCGGCGCATCTGTTGCCGAGGCAGATGCCGCGATCAAGGCCGCAAAATCAGTATTGGAGGCGCTTTAATATGCCAACAGCCCTTTGGATCGCGCATGTGACGGTTTCAGATGAAACCGCCTATGCAGAATACGCCAAACGCGCCACTGTAGCGATTGCCGCCCATGGCGGTGTGTTTCTGGCGCGCGGTGGCCGTTGTGTGCAGCTCGAAGGCGCGGCGCGTCCGCGCAACGTTGTCGCACGTTTTACAAGCCTTGATGACGCAACAACCTGTTATCATTCAGAAGCTTACCAAGAGGCGTTGACCTACGCCAAAGGCGCAAGCCAACGCGAGCTTTGTATCGTCGAAGAGCTTTAGCTCGCAGTGCGCGCCATGCGCTTGCGCTCATGCGTATCAAGATAACGTTTACGCAGACGGATCGCGTTTGGTGTGACCTCGACCAGCTCATCATCATCGATATAAGCAATGGCTTGTTCAAGCGACATGACCACAGGTGTGGTGAGACGCACGGCTTCATCCGTACCCGAGGCCCGCACGTTAGTGAGCTTTTTGCCCTTGAGCGGATTCACCTCGAGATCGTTATCGCGGCTGTGTTCACCGATGATCATGCCTTGATAAACGGCCTCTTGCGCGCCAATGAACATTTTGCCGCGCTCTTCGAGGTTCCACAATGCGAAGGCAACCGAGGTGCCATTTTCCATTGAAATCAGCACGCCCTGACGGCGACCGGGGATTTTGCCCTTATATGGCACAGACCCGTGATACAGACGGTTTAACACGCCGGAACCGCGTGTATCGGTCAAAAATTCGCCATGATACCCGATGAGCCCGCGTGACGGGACATGCGCGATAATCCGCGTTTTGCCAGCACCTGCGGCTTTCATCTCGACCAATGCGCCTTTGCGTGGGCCGGTGAGCTTTTCGACGACAGTGCCAGTGTATTCATCGTCAACGTCGATGGTCACCTCTTCGACGGGCTCCATGCGTTGACCGTCTTCTTCGGTAAAGATCACCTGAGGACGCGAGATTGACAGCTCAAACCCTTCGCGGCGCATGTTTTCGATCAGAACACCCATTTGCAATTCGCCGCGGCCCGAGACCTCGAACGCATCCCCGCCGGGCGTGTCTGCGATTTTGATGGCGACGTTGACCTCCGCTTCTTTCAAAAGGCGTTCACGAATGACGCGCGATTGCACCTTTTTGCCGTCGCGACCCGCAAGCGGGCTGTCATTGATGCCAAAGGTGACAGTGATGGTGGGGGGGTCGATTGGCTGTGCAGGGATCGCGGCCTCAATAGACGGATCGCAAAGCGTATCGGCAACGGTCGCTTTGGTCATGCCAGCGACAGTGACAATATCGCCGGCCTCGGCCAGATCAATCGGTTGCTGCATCAACCCGCGAAACGCGAGGATCTTTGACACGCGGAATTGCTCAATCTTTTCGCCAGTTCGCGACAGCGCCTTGATCGTATCGCCCGCCTTGAGCTGACCCGCCTCGACCCGGCCCGTTAGGATGCGCCCAATGAACGGATCAGCCGACAGCGTGGTGGCCAGCATTTGAAACGGCTCGTTCTTTTTTGTGATCTGTGTGGGCATTGGCACATGCTCAACGACCAGATCGAACAAGGCATCAAGATCCTTGCGCGGGCCGTCCAAGGTTGCGTCACACCACCCCGCACGCCCCGAGGCATACATAGTCGGAAAATCGAGCTGATTTTCATCTGCGTCGAGATTTGCAAAGAGATCAAACACATCATCCACGGCGCGATCTGGATCGCCATCAGGCTTATCCACTTTGTTGACCACAACAATCGGGCGCAGCCCAAGTGCGAGCGCCTTTGATGTCACAAATTTGGTTTGCGGCATCGGCCCTTCGGCGGCATCAACCAAGAGCACAACACCATCAACCATTGATAAGATGCGTTCAACCTCGCCGCCAAAATCGGCGTGGCCCGGCGTATCAACGATATTGATACGTGTGCCTTTCCATTCCACAGATGTGCATTTTGCCAGGATGGTGATACCGCGCTCGCGCTCAATATCATTGCTGTCCATGGCGCGTTCTGTGATCGCTTCGTTGTCACGGTACACGCCGGACTGCTTAAGCAGCTCGTCTACAAGTGTGGTTTTGCCATGATCAACGTGCGCGATGATCGCGATATTGCGGATATCCATGTCTGTGCCTCAATCGGGAGAGGTGCCGACGGGCACCTTATTTGACGCGCGGATATCGTGCATCCACCGAGATGGAAACCCTTAAAATGAAAGGCGATGCCAGCAAGAATAGTTAATGCGTGTTCGTGTTCGAGAATAAGTGAATAATCAAGATGCCGGATATGATCAGCCCCATGCCAAAAACCGCTGGCAGGTCGAGCCTTTGTTGAAAGACCAGATAGCCAATCGCCGCGATAAATACGATGCCAAGGCCCGACCAGATCGCATAGACGATACCAACAGGCATGAACTTGAGCGCCAATGCCATGAAATAAAACGAGGCCCCGTAAAAGATAACGACCGTGAC
>CAKMZE010000009.1:0-14258 GCA_929200295.1 uncultured Alphaproteobacteria bacterium | reverse complement strand
GGCTTGCAGTGCCGTCGTGCCAATCGTTTCAGTGAGGATCGCCAGAACGAGGTAGATATAGTGCAGTGGCATCGCGGCGTTCCATTTATGAAAGGTGGTCTATGGAATACCTATAGACGTGCCGTGCGATGATTTCATGTGAAAACAGCAAAAAGATGCTTTGCAGAGTGTTATGCGATGAGTTTAGGCCCCGTGATCTTCACGGGGCCTTATCAGTTTTTACATTGCCGCGTTGAGGTTCTCATCGATTTTCTCGAGGAACCCTTCAGTGGTGAGCCACTGTTGATCTGGTCCGACGAGCAAGGCGAGATCCTTGGTCATATGGCCGCTTTCCACCGTATCAACGATCACCGTTTCCAATGTGCTGGCAAAATTCATCAGCTGTGTGTTGTCATCCAGTTTCGCACGGTGCTTGAGCCCACCTGTCCATGCAAAGATCGACGCGATTGAGTTGGTTGACGTGGCTTTGCCTTCTTGATGCTGGCGGTAATGGCGTGTGACCGTGCCGTGTGCGGCCTCGGCCTCAACAATCTTGCCATCTGGGGTCATCAATTGTGAGGTCATCAAACCAAGCGAGCCAAAGCCCTGCGCCACAGTATCTGATTGCACATCACCATCGTAGTTTTTACAGGCCCAGACAAATTTGCCTGACCATTTCATCGCGGCGGCAACCATGTCATCAATCAGGCGGTGCTCATAGGTGATGCCAGCAGCTTCGAACTTTTCAGCAAATTCCTCATCATAGACCTTTTGAAAGAGATCTTTGAACCGCCCGTCATAGGCCTTGAGGATCGTGTTTTTGGTCGACAGGTAAACAGGCCATCCAAGGTTTAGACCGTAGTTCATTGATGCACGCGCAAAATCGATGATGGATTGATCAAGGTTATACATACCCATCGCAACGCCTGCGGCAGGGCTATCAAACACCTCTTTTTCAATCACGGTGCCATCTTCGCCGACGAATTTCATGGTGAGCTTGCCGGGACCAGGCATCAGAAAATCGGTTGCTTTATACTGGTCACCAAAGGCGTGACGCCCGATCACAATCGGATCGGTCCATCCAGGCACAAGACGCGGGACATTTTTACAGATAATTGGCGCGCGAAACACAACACCGCCTAGGATGTTGCGGATTGTGCCGTTGGGTGAGCGCCACATTTGCTTGAGGCCAAACTCTTCGACACGTTGCTCATCTGGTGTGATGGTCGCGCATTTCACGCCAACGCCGTATTTCTTGATCGCTTCGGCTGCATCGATTGTGATCTGGTCATTGGTTTCATCGCGCACTTCCATGCCGAGATCATAATATTTTAGATCAATGTCGAGGTAGGGCAGGATCAGCTTATCTTTGATAAACTGCCAAATGATCCGCGTCATTTCATCGCCGTCAAGTTCGACAACGGGGTTTTCTACCTTAATCTTGGACATAGCGCCGCTCCAAATAGTTTGATTTGCGCGTGCCATAGCGCAATTCAAGAGAATACGAAAGATGTATACGGCGGTATACTAAATGAAAGATTGACTTAGGCTTGCCGTCCACGCCGCCCAAAGAATGCAAGCGCTGCGGCAAGCAACAATCCTGACGCTGGAAGCGGTACAGGTGCAGGGCCTGTTGGGAGGACTGGCGTTACAACGGGTGTTGCAGGGCCCGTAGGGGTGGTTGTTGTGGGATCAGCGGGTTGAGTACCACCGCCGCTGCCACTTGCTGCGGCCATCATATAGACGTGGTTCGCTGGTGTCGTCTGTGATTGATTATCATCAGAGGCATTATCACTGCTCGCCGAAGCAGGCGTAAAGAATGCTGATTGTTCCGTTGGTGTCCAAGGGCTCACGTTAACCGCTGGCGCTCCTGTGCCAGATGCACCACCCCATGATACCGGTGATAATCTGCCAGCACCGTTTGTCAACGCCGGGCGCCCTGAGGCTGCATTGACTAATGAAGCGAGTTTTGCTGGTGCTTGTGCGCCAGCGGCATTCGCAACAAGCGGGCCCCAAAAGTCTTCGATTGGGTCGGGTTTATGAAAACACATCTCTGGGACATGTGGATCATCATATGATGCGGGGTCAGGGAATGCTACGGTCTCTGACCGGCAATGGTCTGAATAGCGCGCATAATAATCGTCCCATTCGCCCTTAAACCGTGCAAGCACAACATCGGTGCCTGTAATATGCGACAGCTCATTTGGGCTGAGCGCGCGTTCACAAGGGCTTGGCATGCAGGCGCGGGGGAGGCGATCAAGCTCAGTCGAGGCAAATGCGTCTGATGAGCGGAAGACGTTACTATCAATAAGTGCTGTTTCAGCTATGCATTCATATCCAAGCTGATCAACGCCTAGAATGTCTTGGGCATTGATGATGCTCGCATGTGCTGTGGTTTCGAATAATGCGAGGGATACCGCAGAAGCAGCAACAAAGCATCGCTTTAATTGTAATTTACGCAGATTCACCTGCATGAGCAGCACCTATCATCACATCAATCGCACCGCCCCCACGTGCTAGTTAATGGATTGTTAACCTTGCAATGTGCAGAAATCTGGGCAGGCTCTGGGTGAAACTGTGTCGCCCGTCGTTTATCACAATCTTGCATCACCACATCAAAGGCTCTCAGGACAGGTCAGTAGGGTGATTAATGTGAAAGAGTGGTAGGCCCGGCAGGACTTGAACCCGCAACCAAAGCGTTATGAGCGCTCTGCTCTAACCAGTTGAGCTACAGGCCCACTAAAATTTGTCGTACCAGACGCTACGGGCTGGTCAAGCTGGAATTGCAGCGTTGGGGGTAAAATCCCCGCATTCAAACTTGCTCGTCACTATGAAGTGGTCTATCGCCCAAGTTATCGCAGGAATTGGGGGTAATGATGGCTAAAAGCGGCTTAACATACGCAGATGCTGGTGTTGATATTGCAGCGGGCAATACGCTTGTTGAACGTATTAAACCTGCGGCAAAACGCACCTCACGCAGTGGTACGATGGCAGGCTTAGGTGGCTTTGGTGCGCTTTTTGATCTCAAGGCCGCGGGATATAATGACCCTATCCTTGTTGCGGCAACCGATGGCGTTGGGACAAAGCTACGCATCGCGATTGATACAGGACATGTTGATACAATTGGCATCGATCTTGTGGCGATGTGTGTGAATGACCTGATCTGCCAAGGCGCCGAACCACTGTTCTTTTTGGATTATTTCGCAACGGGCAAGCTTGAGTTGGATCAAGCGACACGCATTATCAATGGTATTGCCTTGGGGTGTGAGCGCGCTGGCTGTGCGTTGATCGGCGGGGAAACCGCTGAAATGCCGGGCATGTATAGCAAGGATGATTTTGATCTTGCGGGCTTTGCGGTGGGCGCGATGGAACGTGGCGCGGATTTGCCGCGCGATATTCAGGTAGGTGATGCCCTGATCGGTTTGGCCTCGGATGGGGTGCATTCAAACGGGTATTCGCTTGTCAGGCGTATTGTGGCGCAAAGCGGCTTGGGCTGGGATGACACATGCCCATGGGATGAGACGACATTGGGTGCAGCGTTGCTGGCACCAACACGTTTATATGTGAAAAGCATTTTATCTGCATTGCAAGCCGGCATGATCAATGGCGCGGCACATATCACCGGCGGTGGTTTGACGGAAAACCTCCCACGGGTCATGCCCGAGGGGATGGGTGCTGCTGTGAATTTAAATTCATGGAATTTGCCACCTGTATTCAAATGGTTGTGCAGTGAGGCTCAGCTAGAAGAAGCGGAGCTCTTAAAAACATTTAATGCCGGGATTGGTATGGTGTTGGTTGTGCCGAAGGAACACAAAGACGCGGCTCTCGTGATGCTGGGCGATGCGGGCGAAACCGCATTTGATATTGGGCGCGTCACAGCGCAAGAGGGTGTTCAATACGAGGGTACGCTTCTGTGACAAAACGCGTAGGGATCATCATTTCTGGTGGTGGCTCAAATATGATTGCCCTGGTCAATGAGATGCAGCGCAGTAAAATGGCGGTTCCAAGCGTTGTTTTGTCAAACTCCCCCGATGCTCTGGGGCTTAAAAAAGCCCATGATCTGGGTGTTACCACAGCTGTTGTTGATCACAGGTCCTATGGGAAAGACCGGGGTGCGTTCGAAAATGCGCTTCATACAGAGCTGGTCAAAGCGCAGGTTGATGTGGTCTGCCTCGCCGGGTTTATGCGCATTCTCTCGGCTGATTTTATCGCGCTTTGGGATTGCAAAATTTTGAATATCCACCCATCCTTACTCCCTGATTACAAAGGATTAAACACGCATGCGCGTGTGCTTTCATCTGGTGATCAATACCATGGGTGTAGCGTGCATCTTGTGACTGCCGCTTTGGATGATGGGCCGATATTAGGGCAGGCCAAATTGACGGTTGCAAAAGAGGACACAGCCCAAAGCCTCGCTGCGCGCGTGTTGCCGCTTGAGCATCAGCTTTATCCACGTGTTCTTGCACGATTCCTTGCAGGCGATTTATCGCGACTTGATCTGAGCCTGTGACTTTTCTTTAGCGCTGAAATCGCCTAATAAGAGGTGCTCAGATGAGCTAAAGGAATTTGATTTGATACGAACAATAACAACGACAGCTGATCTGGTTTCATTTTGCAAAGCTGCCGCGCAGCGTGACTATGTCACGATCGACACCGAATTTTTGCGCGAACGGACGTATTATTCAAAGCTCTGTTTGATTCAAATGGCCTATCAGGATGATGAAGGCGCTGATGCGGTTTTGGTCGATCCACTGGTGGATGGTCTGTCGTTAGCGCCAATTTACGCGCTGTTTCGTGATATCAGCGTTGTGAAGGTGTTTCATGCCGCGCGTCAGGATCTTGAGATTTTCTATGTGGACGAGGGGGTTATACCAGAGCCTCTTTTTGACACACAGGTTGCGGCAATGGTTTGTGGGTTTGGCGAGCAGGTTGGTTATGAAACCTTGGTACGCAAAATCGCTAAGTCTGATTTGGATAAATCATCGCGGTTCACGGATTGGGCGCGGCGCCCATTAACCGAGGCGCAAATGACCTATGCACTGGCTGATGTCACGCACTTGCGCGACATCTACGAATATCTTTCGCAACGTCTCAAACAATCGGGGCGGCAAAAGTGGGTGGCCGAAGAAATGGCCGTTTTACAAGACCCCGCGACCTATACAGCAGACCCCGATCTTGCGTGGCAACGTATTAAAACCCGCACATCATCAGGGCGTTTTATTGCAATTGTGCGCGAATTGGCGCGGTTTCGTGAAATACACGCGCAAAGCCGCAATATTCCGCGCAACCGGGTCTTTAAGGACGATGCGCTGGTCGAGCTTGCATCGAATAAACCGCAATCCGAGGCTGATCTTGGTAGATTGCGGCTGCTTTTGCGCGAGGCCCGCAAGGGAGATATCGCGGCAGGTATTCTTGAAGCAATTAAAACCGGGCTCTCACTGCCAAATGATGAGCTGCCAAAGGTTGTCGATAAGCGTAAAGCGTTACAGGTTAACCCGGCTATCGCGGATATGCTGCGCGTTCTGCTCAAAGCGAAAGCTGATGAAGAAAATGTCGCGCAAAAGCTCATCGCCTCATCTGCGGATCTTGATGCGCTGGCAGCAGGGCAGCGGGATGTGCTGGCGTTGCGCGGATGGCGCAAGCAAGTGTTCGGTGAGGATGCACTACAGCTTTGTGATGGTAAAATTGGGCTGGCTGTGGATGGGCAAAAGGTTGTCGCAATTAAAGTTTAGCGCGCTAAATCATCTGGTATTTCTGTGATCGCGAACGGATCAGCGCGATGTCATCTTTAGGCCGCTTGCGGATTGAACGGCGATTTGACGTATTCCAAATAACTCATTTGTATCAAGTTCTTGCACTGCGATGATCTCTTGGCTCTGCGTGGCTGCGATCTGTGATCCTGTGGCAAGGCGGTCGACGCGAAATGCAAATGTCAGGCGGCCATTTTCACGACCCGTTTGTACAAGCTCTGCATTATAAGCCCCAGGCGCAACTGAGCGCCCCGTTGCTTGCACCAGCGCACCGTTTGCTGTGCGTATGACACGCACTTGTGTCACCTCAGATATCAGCCCACGTTGATCCGTCTCTCCAAGCTGTGCGGCTGCAGGAACAAGAGGGTGGAGCGGCTGGTCTGCTGTCACGACAGGGGCTGCATCACCGCTGCCGAACCAATTGAGCGGGTTCAACCGTGATTGGTTAATCGTGGTACAGGCGCTTAATGCGGTGAATACGAGAATCAGAGGGATTTTGCAGAAGTGTGTCACGGGAGTATTGCGCTATTCATATTGCGTTAAACTTAGCTGAGTCCCGATTGCTTGGAAACCCAGCACTAGACGTTTTATCGCATCCGCCCTAGATCATAGCTATGCAATAAGGATTTTTGCGATGGCAACAGCTGCATTTGAAGACATTGCCGATACATTTGATTTTCTCGACGATTGGGAAGAGCGGTATCGCCATGTGATTGAGCTTGGCAAAGCGATGCCTGCTCTTGATGACGCATTCAAAGTCCCCGCGACAAAGGTGGATGGTTGCGCCAGTCAGGTTTGGTTGCAACCCGACATCAAGGATGGTGTGTTTCACTTTTCAGGTGACAGCGACGCGATGATTGTGCGTGGGTTAATCGCTGTTTTAGCAGCACTTTATAATGACTTGCCTGTCGCTGAGGTCACGCAGGTCGATGCGCAAGCTGCCCTGAAAAGGTTGGGATTAGACGAGCATTTATCAGCACAGCGGTCTAATGGTGTGCGTGCGATGATTGCCCGGATCAATCAGATCGCCACAGCCGCATCATAGCTTTTGTAGCTCGGCCTCAAGGTCGCCATAACCAGTATAACGCCGCTCAAATTCTAGCCCAAGGCGCGCAGCATACTCCTTTGCCTTAGCTGTGAGCGCTGGGTCATCGATCTGTGCCTGATAAACCAGTGTTGTATAATGCCCGAAATACATATCACGCAGGTCTTTGTGGCGCTGACCTTGGTACTTTGCGAGGCCCAGCGGCTTCCAAACAAAGGCCTCGAACTGCCGGACAAGGAAATCGGTGAGGTAGAAACAGGTCATTTCTTCTCTGGCGGCAAAGGTGTCATTGCCTTCGAAAAATGAATAGCAATGGGGGCCGGGGACAAGCTTGACCCCAAGCTCATCACAAGCGGCCTCAAGCAAACCACCAGTGCCACAATCGGCGTAGACGATAAAAATATCGCTATATTCTGCGCGATGCTTGGTGACGGCGTCGCGGACGGCAGGGGTGATCTTTTCAGGGTGGTTATGATAGATGGCGGGCAGGCACTGCAAATCGAGATGATCCCAACCGTTCGTGTTTTTGAGTGCGATAATCTCATGGGCCAAGGCACCACAGGCAATTAACAGCACACGACCATCCCCGTTGGGGGTAAGACCCGCTTCGGTCAGTGTATCATCGGTTATCTGTGTCATCAGGATTTCATATTCAAAAGGCGGATGCCTAAAGCAAGAATCAAACCAAT
Source organism: uncultured Alphaproteobacteria bacterium (assembly GCA_929200295.1). Taxonomy (GTDB): domain Bacteria; phylum Pseudomonadota; class Alphaproteobacteria; order Rhodobacterales; family Rhodobacteraceae; genus Yoonia. Next base: position 6,795 of record CAKMZE010000009.1, on the reverse strand, counting down.
GCTGATCAATGCGATGAGTGGGATACGAAATGACATCGCAATCGCAACGGTGAAAGCCGCAGCAAGGATAACGCCCCCAATGAGGATAAGGAAAATATGTTTTGGCATGAGGCCTCCTATGACACATATGGGGGTGAGATGAGCAAAGAAAAAGGGCGCTGCAAACGCAACGCCCCTAAATAGTCCATCGCATATGGCAAGCTTACGCCATTGCACCTTGGTTATGCTTGCGTGACATATAGGTTTTCGCGGTCTCAACCGCGACAGCCGCATCACGGCAATAGGCGTCAGCGCCAATCGCTTTGCCAAATTCTTCGTTCAATGGGGCGCCACCAACCAAGACGATGTAATCGTCGCGGATACCCTTTTCGACCATCGTGTCGATAACAACCTTCATGTAAGGCATCGTTGTGGTGAGCAGCGCAGACATGCCCAAAATATCGGGTGCTTCGGTCTCAAGCGCCTCGAGATATGCTTCAACCGCGTTATTGATGCCCAGATCAACAACTTCAAAGCCAGCACCTTCCATCATCATACCGACGAGGTTCTTACCGATGTCGTGAATGTCACCCTTCACCGTGCCGATTACCATCTTGCCAACACGTGGCGCGCCAGTTTCAGCAAGTAGCGGCTTGAGAATGGCCATGCCACCCTTCATCGCATTCGCAGCAAGCAAAACCTCAGGCACAAAGAGGATACCATCACGGAAGTCTGCGCCAACAATCGTCATACCACCAACCAGCGCCTCGGTCAGGATGCGGTAAGGTTCCCACTTGCGCTCAAGAAGGATGTTTACACCCTCTTCGATCTCTTCCTTCATGCCGTCATAAAGGTCGTCAAACATCTGCGCGACGAGATCTTCGTCGTTGAGTTCTGACAGGATGATATCGTCTTCGTCTGACATGAAATGCCTCCAGTGGGTCGAATAGATCTGATATTCCATCTATTGAACGTTTGCGTGAAATCGCACCCGACGATTTACGACATAAGCTATTGCATCACCGACGATAACTTGCATGTGTTCTCTTAATGTTCCATAAACGGATATGTCAATCAAACAATCTCCTCCGCGCTTTGATGCAAAAGGACGTGCCGCGACGTCAAATCCGGCTAATCGGTATGATAAAATCCATGCAGAAAACATTGATGACGGCTGGTACAATGAAGAAGAGCTGCCGGTCTTACGCACCCATGTAAGGCATGAACGCCCGCGCACCGTTATCACGCGCAATAACTCGCCTGATTTATCGTTTAGCAAGTCGATTAACCCATATCGCGGGTGCGAGCATGGCTGCATCTATTGCTTTGCCCGCCCGTCGCATGCCTATCTTGGGCTATCGCCGGGCTTGGATTTCGAGACCGAGCTGATTGCGCGGCCTGATGTGCCTAAGGTGTTGGCAAAAGAACTGCTCGCAAAATCATATCAGCCCTCTGTTATCGCGATTGGGACGAATACGGACCCATATCAGCCGATTGAGCGTGATCATCAGATTATGCGCGAAACACTCAAGGTATTGTCAGAGTTCAATCACCCCGTTGCGATTGTGACAAAAGGCACTTTGATTACGCGGGATATTGATATCCTCGCGCCGATGGCGGCCAAAGGGTTGGTGCGCGTCGGGATATCAGTCACAACACTGGACCCGAAAACATCACGCGCAATGGAGCCACGCGTGCCTGCACCTTCGGCGCGATTGCGGGTGATCAAACAGCTGGCAGAGGCAGGGATTTCAGTGCGCGCCATGGTGTCACCTGTTGTGCCTGCGCTGACAGATCATGAAATGGAAGCCATTCTCGAGGCCTGTGCTAATGCCGGGGCCGAAGCGGCATCATCCATCGTTTTGCGACTGCCGCAAGAAGTGTCCACATTGTTTCGTGACTGGGTGAGCGAAACATATCCAGACCGGGCTGCGCGGATTATGGGCCGTGTACGCGAGCTGCATGGCGGCCGTGATTATGACCCTGCGTTTGGACAGCGTATGACAGGGCAGGGCGAATGGGCAAAGATCATCAGGCAAAGGTTTGTTTTGAAAACAAAACAACTAGGTCTGGATCGTCGCCTGTCTGAATTGCGGACAGATCTCTTTGCCCCACCGATACAAGCGGGCGATCAGCTCAGCTTGTTTTAGGCACCTATACTGCGGCGGCGTCTTGTTGTGCGCTTTGCTGGGCCGCCATCTGTCCCATCTGAAGGGGAAGAAAACGCACCTAGCTTTTCACTGATCGCTGCAAGCGATGGTGTGGCACCTCTTGGGCGTTCCTCTAATGCGCGCCGCATATGCTGTAGATGAAGCGGCGTTGTACCACAACACCCGCCAATGATCCGAGCGCCTGCATCACGTGCAAGGCAGGCATAGTCGGCCATCAATTCAGGCGTGCCGTCGTAATGGATATGCCCGTCATGGTATTTTGGGATGCCCGCATTGCCCTTGGCAATAATGGGCAATTGCGGTGCGGCGGCATGAAACCCAAGCGTCGTGCGCAGTAAATCAGATGCGCCCACGCCGCAATTTGCCCCAAACGCAAGCGGGGCATGGGGGATTTTGGCGACCATCTTTGCCATATCTTGCGACGTGAGCCCCATCATCGTGCGCCCTGCGGTGTCAAAGCTCATGGTGCCGCACCATGTCAGCCCGGCCAAGGCAAAGCCTTCGGCGGCAGCGCGGTATTCCTCGGGGGCGCTGATGGTTTCAAGCCAAAGCACATCGGCACCGCCCGATTTCAAACCTTCGGCTTGCTCATGGAACATCTCGACGGCGTGATTATGCGTCAAAGACCCCATAGGCGCCATGATCTCACCCGTGGGGCCAACGGACCCTGCGACAATAACAGGGCGGTCAGCTGCGTCCGCAATATCGCGTGCGATTTCTGCGGCAATGCGGTTAAGCTCAAGCACGCGTTTTTCAGCGTCATGAAGCTTGAGCCGGGACGCATTGCCACCAAAGCTATTGGTAAGAAATAGATCGGCGCCCGCAGATACGGCCCCTTGATAAAGTGCCTTGATCTTATCGGGGTGGTCAACATTCCACAGCTCTGGCGGCTCACCCGCCTGCAACCCCATGTTAAAGAGCGCAGTGCCCGTTGCACCATCTGCCAAAAGCCAGTCTCTTGTGATTAAGAGTTCAGAAAAGACAGCCTGCATTTTATAGATCCCATTCGGTAAGACCCACAATACATATCAGAATGTGCTATGCTTGGATGCAGCGGGCTGCCGTCAAATTTCTCATGATCATCTTGAGAAATTTGACGGTATGTTCAAGCGATCTGCAGAAATGTCGTATACCCTATACCATCTGCATTTTGGCTTCTCGGAGAAATTCGCGCATTTTATCGCGTATCGTGTCTTCATCTGCTTTGTTCTTTAGATCCTGTGACACTTTGAGATAAACTTCATCTGAAGAAGACCTGTGGCAATCCGCCCGAACAAGCGCATCAGCATAGGCATCTGCGGCCTCACCAATTTTGCCAAGTATTTCAGCAGCCCAAATACCAAGCATTTTATTGCACTTAGCTTGTGCCAAGAAATGCATTTCCGCATCATGTGCGAATTTTACTTCAAACGCTTTTTCGCGATCTTCAAAAAGTGTCATCAATATACCTTTCGTTCGTTTTCTGTCATAGATGTCATCTATCGACAGAGGGGTTGATCCATTCAAACGCGTTATTCATGACCTCTGCCTAGTTAATGAGCCGCTAAATAAATGTGTTTTAAATCAGTGCGTTTAACACCATTTGAGCAAAACTTCGGGCAAATTTTTAGCAAAACGAACAGGCTCGAATTTTACTATTCTTGCGGGTCTTGCAGGCTTGGCTTATAGCAACCTTAACTGAGGCTGGTTGCTGCGACCTGCCGTAATAAAGGTGTTTATTTATGGCCCGGCGCAAGAAAATCTACGAAGGTAAAGCCAAGGATTTATTTGAAGGGCCTGAGCCCGGCACATTGGTGCAATATTTCAAAGACGACGCAACCGCCGGAAACGGCGAGAAAAAAGATGTGATCGAAGGCAAGGGCGCATTAAATAACCGCCTGTCCGAGTTCTTTATGATGGGGCTTATGCAAATCGGTATCCCCACACATTTTATCAAGCGTCTCAATATGCGTGAACAGCTGATACGACAGGTTGAGATTATCCCACTTGAGGTGATCGTGCGTAACTTTGCCGCCGGCACAATGGCGAAACGGCTGGGATTGGAGGAAGGGACAGCCCTACCACGCCCAATTGTTGAGTTCTCTTATAAAGATGACAGCTTAAACGACCCGCTTGTTCCCGAGGAATACATCATCGCGTTCGGTTGGGCAGGACAACAAGAGCTAGATGATATCATTAGCGTGGCCTTGCGGGTAAATGACTTTCTCTCGGGCACGCTATTTGGTGTGGGGATTAAGCTGATCGATTTCAAAATTGAGATCGGCAGGCTTTGGGAAAACGACTATCCACGTCTCGTTGTGGCCGATGAGATCAGCCCAGATAGCTGCCGTTTGTGGGATATCGAAACGGGCGAAAAGCTGGACAAGGATGTGTTTCGCCGTGATCTAGGCAATCTCACAGATGCCTATACTGAGGTCGCGCGGCGTCTGGGGGTTTTACCCAGTAACGTCACCCATACACCGACAAAACCAACATTGATAAATTAGCAAAAGATTTGCAGGCATTTAACATAAACCGACCAGGGGGCACGGGCCATGAAAGCAAAAGTACATGTGATGCTGAAAGAAGGTGTCTTAGATCCACAAGGTGCGGCAATCCAACATGCGCTTGGCGCCTTGGGATTCGCTGGTGTGAATGAGGTACGTCAAGGCAAAGTGATATTGCTTGACCTTGCAGATGGCACCACAGAGCCAATGATCGCTGAGATGTGTGAAAAGCTGCTCGCCAATACTGTGATCGAAAGCTACACGATTGAGATCATGTCATGAAGGCGGCTGTCCTCGTTTTTCCAGGCTCTAACTGCGACCGGGACATGGCCGTTGCTCTGCGCGGGGCAGGGGCTGATGTGACAATGGTTTGGCACAAAGAGGGTGAACTGCCATCTGGTGTCGATCTTGTCGCTGTTCCGGGTGGGTTTTCGTTTGGCGATTACTTGCGCTGTGGGGCGATTGCGGCGCAGGCGCCAATTGCTGCGGCGCTGCAAAACCATGTGAAACGTGGCGGTTATGCGCTTGGCGTGTGTAATGGGTTTCAAGTGTTGACAGAAACCGGGCTCTTGCCTGGCATATTGATGCGCAATGCGGCGCTCAAGTTTGTCTGCAAAACTGTCGGGCTGCGTGTGGAGACATCGCAATCTGCGTTTACCAATGGGTATAAGGCCGGGGATGTGGTGAATTTCCCTGTCGCGCACCACGATGGCAATTATGTTACCGACGCTGAGACGCTTGATATGCTGAAAGGCGAGGCGCGGATCCCATTTCGGTATACGGATAACCCGAATGGTTCGATTGATGATATCGCAGCTGTGTTGTCAGAGAACCGCCGGGTTTTAGGCATGATGCCGCACCCTGAGCGTGCGGTTGATGCAGGCCACGGCGGCACGGATGGGCAAGCGCTTTTCCGCGGGTTGCTGTCAGAGCTGATGACCGCCTAGTTGCCGCTTTCGTTTGCGAGGCATAAACTGCTTTGCATGATGACTGCGATGTCCAAAATATTCATGCGAAATCTGAAGCTGTGGCGCTTTCGGGTCACTGTTGTTTTCGTGTGTATTTTCGCGGCCGTCGTGATCATGGTGTCAAATAGTTATTTAACCCAGCGCTTCACTGAAACGACGCGGAACAGATCCGAACTACGTCTGACCCTTTATGTCGCCAATTTAATGAGCGAGCTGCAACGCAATTCGATTGTGCCCCAGCTCCTCGCGCGTGACCCGGAACTGATCTTGGCGCTTGAAAATAGCGATTTCTCGCTTTCAACGCAGCGGTTGTTGTCATTTGTAGACGAGATCGGTGCCGCGTCTTTGATGTTGTTAGACCGTGACGGGCGCACTGTGGCTGCGACGGATCGCAACCGTTTGGGCGAGGCGCATCGCACGCAACCCTATTTCCTGAACGCGCAACGCAACAATACAATCATTTTTGCAGTGACCGAACGAGAGGCTGGTGGGTATTCTTTTGTCTATTCGCGCAGAATCGATGGTGAAGCCGGCCCATTGGGTGTGATCGCTGTCGAGGTTGATATGCACAAGCTTGAACGTGGCTGGGCTGGGGTTTCAGACGCCGTCTTTGTCATGGATAGCAACGGGGCGATTATCCTTTCAACTGAGCCCAAATGGCGCGGCCTGTCAGAAGAAGAGGCATTAACACGGCAATCGCCAGCATCCGCAATTGAACGTGCATTACAAGCCACCCGTGGCTGGGCCGCATTGCCTGTTGATGCATATGTCAGTGGTGAAGCTGTTTTCCGGCGCGAGATACGCGTGCCATTCCAAGGTTGGCGAATGGTCAATTATACGGCCTATTCATCGGTGCGAGAACGTGTGAACGGAGTGCTCGCGCTTGAGGTCATGGGGTTTGCGATCCTCATCGCGTTACTGTTTTGGCTTTCCAGCCGGAAAACAGCATCGCGCTTGCGGTTTTTCCAAAATGAATCAGCTGAGTTACGCGCGTTAAATATCCGTCTTCAAAGAGAAATTTCAGAACGCAAGAAGGTCGAAAAGACGCTGCAAGTCGCCGAACAAACGCTGGCGCAATCGTCAAAGCTCGCAGCCTTGGGCGAGATGTCAGCCGCTGTGAGCCATGAGCTAAATCAGCCTCTTGCGGCGATGAAAACCTATCTCGCTGGTGCGCGGCTCTTGTTACAACGC
>CAKMZE010000008.1:22182-46326 GCA_929200295.1 uncultured Alphaproteobacteria bacterium | reverse complement strand
GATAGTTCAACGCCTGTGGCGGGGCTGGGAATGCTGCAGCAAAAACTGGCTGGCACAGCCACCCTGCACCGGCAATCCCAAGGATTACAACCGATCCATACCGCGCGATCACAGGCAAGATCACAATTAGAATCGCAAAGAGTGCGGCATAGATCAAAAGGATCTCATTAAACCGCCCCAAACCGAGGCCCACAGCTGACCGCCACGCTTGCGCAAAATCCAAATTCCCTGCTGAAAAAGCCGCAAACGATAAAAGCACAGCAAGCGCCCAGCAGGTGATAAGACGCGACATCATCCGCTGACGCACAGAATGCACCGTCCGCCCTGCCCGTAGCTTAGACAAATAAGCGAGCTCAATCATCACACCGAATAGAATAACAAAACCGGGTGTCGATAACCGTGTCAAAGGCACCAATACATGCACATCGCTTACGAACTGAACCTTCACATGATCAAGCATCGCCAGAATAACCGTGACACCACGAATGGCATCAAGCGTTTCAAAACGATGAGAGCGCAAGGCCGCATCGGTTGGGCGTGTGGGGGGTGTTTTTTGCATGTGATTAAATAGGGCGATTACCTAAACGATATCAAAAACCCAATCGACCAGCGCACGGGCTATCCCGTATAACACCCTATCCAATTGTAAAGTGCAGACTGGCGCAAAATTCTAATGCACCAGAACCAAAAACCCTAAGCATATAAAAATAAGCTTTTCTTAAAATCGTCACGACTTGGACAAATTTGACGCATAACGATCATCTTAGAAAAATAAGTAACGGTACGAGCAGGTGTTTAGGATGAGTGAAAATGTTAAAGAGTACGATTTCGATTTTGGGCTTCATCGCCCTTTCTGCCTGCGTTGTTGGGTCGACAAGCAGCCCCACACGCATCAATAGAACCAACCCGATCCCATCTGATCCAGTTCCAACAACTGATGTGCTAAGTGGTACGATTGCAGATGAGACTGACACCGGTGATAATCTCAACGATCCTATCAAGGATGATGACGTCAGTGTCGTTAAACCAAAACCAAAACCAACACCGCCAGACGCAAACTTTGCGAGCCTGATCAACGGGGTGCGGCTTGGCAATGGCTTGGGATATGTGAGCCACAGCACAAGGCTGGATAAGGCCGCACAAGCGCATGCGCAGGATATGGTCGACAACAATTATTTCAGTCACAGATCGCTTGATGGGCGCACCCTGCAAGATCGTATTTTAGCGGCGGATTACAGAGCATGGGTTATGGGTGAAAACATCGCGCAAGGTCATCCTAGCGAAGAGGTCGTGCTCAAAGCTTGGCAAAACTCCCCCGGCCATAACGCTGTGTTGAATGGGCAATATTTTGAAGAATTCGGGTTGGGCATTGCTGGCGGCAATAGAAAAACCTGGGTTCTTGTGATGGCCAGTGACGGTGATAAACCACCACGATAAGGCGCGTGGGCTTATGCCTTCACCGGTGCGCCGCCTGCAAATGCGTTCACATCATGATACCCAATGGGATCAGCCTGCATTTCTAAATGCAGGCCATCGCCCGTATAGGGATGCGCCCGCGCGAGGGCTTCATCAACCTCAATGCCCAAACCTGCGGCCTGGGGTACGGGGATATATCCGTTTTCAACCGTCAGGCTGTTTTTGATCAGCGCGTCATGAAACGGTGTTTCAATCGTTTCCGCCATGAGAATATTTGGAATAGCTGCAGCCAGCTGAATATTCGCGGCCCATTCAATGGGCCCTGCATAAAGATGCGGTGCCATCTGCGCATTATGCACTTCGGCAATCGCAGCAATTTTTTTAGCTTCCCATATGCCCCCTGCCCGGCCCAAGGCAGGTTGCAATATCTCAGCCCCGTTTTGTAAGGCCGCTGCAAACTCATGCTTTGTTGTCAGCCGCTCACCTACAGCGACAGGGATATGCACTGCTTCTGCCACTTTGGATAGCTCTGCGGGTGTGTCAGGCGGGATGGGTTCTTCGAACCACAAGGGGCTATAGGGCGCAATGGCTGTGCCAAGCCGGATCGCCCCCGCCGTGCTAAACTGCCCATGCGTGCCGAAAAGAAGATCCGCACGATCCCCAACTGCCGCCCGGATTTTTGCGCAAAACGCGACCGAGAGCGAGATATCATGCAGCGACGGCATATGCCCGCCACGCATCGTATAAGGACCTGCAGGGTCAAATTTCACCGCTGTATACCCCTGAGCCACCATGGCACACGCTGCCTCGGCTGCCATATCAGGATCAGCCCAGAACGCAGGAAGCTGATGGCCCTCTTGCGGATAAAGATACGTATAGGCGCGGATACGATCATTCATTCGCCCACCGATCAGCGCATGCACCGGGCGATCCCGATCCTTGCCCAAGATATCCCAGCATGCGATCTCAAGCCCGGACCACGCGCCCATCACTGTGAGGTCCGGGCGTTGGGTAAATCCTGCGGAATAAACACGGCGAAACATCAGCTCGATATCTTCGGGTGATTGCCCTTGCATATGGCGTGCAAAAACATCCTCGATCACAGCGCGCATGGCCGCGGGGCCGATGCTGGCGGCATAGCATTCGCCCCAACCAATGATCCCAGTGTCTGTCGTCACTTTGACCAAGATCCAATAGCGCCCGCCCCATCCGGGTGCAGGTGGGCTGGTCACGATAATGTCGAGGTCTTGAAGCTTCATCAGGTGGCTCTTTTACTCATCAAAAATAATCACATTGCGCTTTGCAGCGCCTGTCTTAGTGTCGGCAATCGCCTCGTTGATATCTGCGAGTGACCAGCGGCCTGAGATCAGCTCATCCAGTTTGAGCCGCCCCTGCTGATAAAGATCAACCATCCACGGGATATCGCGCTTGATCACTGTGTCGCCCATTTTTGAGCCAACAAAACCCTGGCCAACCGCAGCGACCATCGCGGGCTCATAAGTAGACATCGCGCCAGAGGCAGGCATGCCAACCATCACAACCTTACCACCCGCAGCAAGATATTTTGGTGCAGTGTCAAAAGCAGGGATCGCCCCCACAGTGACAAAGACCGCATCCGCCCCGCGCCCAAGCGCCTGTTTGGCGCTGCGCCACGGGGTCTCTTCTGTGGCAAGGACACCATCGGTTGCGCCAAATTCGCGGGCAATCGCAAGCTTGTCTTCACTCATATCTACCGCGACGATACGGCGCGCACCTGCGATCCGCGCGCCTTGGATCGCATTGAGCCCAACTCCGCCCGCACCGATCACCACGCAATCCTGCCCCGCGCGCATGCCAGCGGCATTCACAACCGCGCCAACGCCAGTGATCACACCGCACGCGAGTAGCGACGCCGCATCAAGCGGCATTTCAGGGGGCAGTGGCACGATCTGGCTTTGATCCACCACAACCTTTTCTGCAAAGGCCCCGGCTGCCATCGCCTGATGCAGCTTACCCCCATCCGCTGTTTTCAGCGGCCCAAAATCGCCATCATACCCGGTTTCACAAATCGTGGGCTTCCCCGCAGAACACGACGGGCAACTGCCACAGGCGCGGATCAAGGTCACAACAACCGGATCGCCAAGCGCAATGCCATTGACCCCGTCGCCAAGTGCCGTCACATGACCCGCGGCCTCATGCCCATACACCGCAGGCAATGAGCCACCCCAGATCCCATCTGCATATGAAATATCAGAATGACAGATCGCACAGGCCTTGAGCTTGACCTCGACCTCACCGGCTTGCGGGCTGCGTAATTCGACCTCTTCCACACTCAGAGGTGCGCCAAAGTCATGGCAAACGGCGGCTTTGATTTTAGGCATATGGTATAGGTCCTGATCGGTTCGTTTTCAGCGCAGGTTTGCGGGTCTGCATCCGAATAGCAAGAGCAATTTCTGATAATCTAATCACTGTTTTCACGCAGCTCTGGCCGCATCGTGGTGAGAAAGATTCCAATACACCCCAAGGTCAACACGGCAGAGAGCAGAAATGGCGCACCGGGCAACAGAAACGGCGCGTTGTCTCTGGTAAAGTAGAAAAAGGTTTGGGTCATGACCAAAGGCGCCGCAATCGTGGCCACCGCGTTGATCGAGGCCAACGCGCCCTGCAACTCGCCCTGCTGATCATCTGCCGCAGCGCGTGACATAATGCCTTGCAATGCAGGCCCCGCGATTGAGCCCAGCGCGGTTAAAGGCGTCAACGCCAGCGCAATCCAGCCATTTGTAACAAAGCCCAGTGCCACAAAGGCCACAATATCAATGCTCAGCCCCACAATCACAGCATTCCGTTCACCCAAGAGCCGCAGTAGCGGCTTCATCAATAAACCTTGAACAACCGCGATCCCGATCCCGAATATGCCAAGCGACAGACCAATCATCCCCGGCCCCCAGCCAAACTGAAGCGCACCAAAATAGGCCCAAACCCCGGGATAGACAAAGAATGCAATCGCATAAACAAAGATGATCAACATCAAACGCTTAAGCCCGGGCAATTCGCCAATATGTTTAAACGCACCGATTGGGTTTGCACGCCGCCAGGAGAACGGACGCCGGATACGATCTGTGACCGTCTCGGGCAGGACAAAATACCCAAAAATCGCATTCGCCCCGGCCAGCACTGCTGCCGCCCAAAACGGGGCGCGGGTGCCGTATTCTGCGAGCAATCCACCAATCAAGGGACCAAGCACGAACCCAACGCCGAATGCTGCACCAATAAGACCAAAATTCGCAGCCTTTTCCTCGGGCTTTGAAACATCTGCCATATAGGCTGCCGCTGTGGCTTCGGTAATCCCGCCGATGATGCGCCCGATAATCAAGAGCCACATCGTCCCCGCGATGGCCATCAACACATAATCCAGCGCCATCACGACCAAGGCAACCAACAATACAGGCCTGCGACCGTACCTGTCTGAGATGCTCCCGATTGTGGGACCAAAGAGAAACTGCATCACCGCAAAAATAGTAGCCAGAACACCGCCCCACACTGCGGCTTGCGCCAGATCGCCGCCTTCAATCTCACGGATCAAATCCGGCATGGCTGGCATAATCAACCCAATGCCCATGCTATCAATCACCACGGTGATCAGAATAAAACTGGTCGCAAGACGTGTGTTCATTTTAACAAGGTTCCAAAGCTAAGACAAAGCTGCGGCAGGATAAATGCAATCACCTGCGGCGATGCGTGTGAAGTGAGCAAGCTGACATGTGCTGGCATAATCTCTTTCAGCGCATGTTGCATCTGCGAGCTGGGCGCAATTGCTTGCGCGATCTCGCCCATCCACTGCGCAAGGGCCGCGACCGCTTGGGATTGCGACACGCCTTTGGCATCTGCAAGGCCAAGACCTATCGCCAATTCGCTACGGATCTCCGGGATGCTGTGGTAGGCTAATAGCACTTGGGGTTTTAACGATTGTAGCGTTTGCTGATCCGCCTCTGCCAATAGCGTTTCGTAATAGGCTAACATCTGCCGCAAACGCAGTGACAGCGCGGTGGCCTGCGTATCTGCATAATCGCTTTGATAATGCACCCATTGCGCATGCTCTGGTGCTTTCATCTCGGCCCGGAACTGGGACACCAAAGCACCCTCGCTGGAGCCGTTTTGCGCCGTTTCAGCGGCGAGTGCGCCAGGATCAACCTGCACCTCAAGTGCGGCACGCTGGATCGCTTTGGCGCTGATCTCGGGGATCAGCCCTGCCTTGGCTTGGGTCAGGGCCAGCGTACCCATCACCAACAGCTCTGCGCGTAGCTGCGCGGTATCGGTGAGCAATGCACCAAGCGTGGCATCGGCCAAAAGGCCGCGCCAAATTGCGCTATCAAAAGGTGTGGCTGGCATGCGAATAACTTTCAGAGCGCGTTTGCTTCTAAATGCCCAATGTTATGCAGAAAGTCACTGAGGATTTTTGCGTATTGCTCAGGGTTTTCAACACACGGCAAATGCCCGCAGCGGCGCATAATTTCAAATTGTGAGCCGGGGATCAGATCAACCGTTTCACGGACCAGATCAACCGGTGTCGCATGATCATCGGATCCTGCAATGCCCAAGGTCGGGATACGCAGGCCCGATGTGGGCGTATAAAAATCGGTGCCTGCAATGGCCTGACAGACACCGATATACCCATCAAGCGGTGTGGCGCTTAACATCTCTTTCCACGGGCGCACCTGAGGCGAGGCGCAAAACGTCTTGCTGAACCAGCGCTGCATCACGGTCTCGGCCATCAGTGCCATGCCATCACGGCGCAACGTATCAATGCGACTTTGCCAAAGCTGTTTATTCCCGATCTTTGCTGCGGTATTCGACAACACCATGCCGCGGATCAAATCAGGGCGTTTCACAGCGAGCCCTTGGGCAATCATCCCACCAACAGAAAGGCCAATGTATACAGCCGATTTCACATGCCATGCATCACAGATAGCTGCAGCATCACTAACCAGCGCGCCCATCGTATAAGGCCCGCTAGGCACGTCAGAGCGCCCATGCCCGCGTAAATCCCAGCGAATGATCCGGTAACGCGGATCAAGATGCGGCAGGATTTCATCCCATAAATGTAAATTGGTCCCAAGCGAATTTGCAAACACCAGTGTTGGGGCATCAAGGCCCTCTGCACCACCGCATTGACTATAGAGCGTGACGCCATCGCATGTGATCATCTGTGTGTGCATTTTCACCTCTGTTCGGCGTCAAAAAAGATCAAGCCGCGCAATGGAGGTACTCCTCCGCGCGGCTTGCTCCCGTTATCCAGCAACCCAGCACAAGGCTAAGGTGGATAACCCTCCCGGAGGTAACAAACAAAATTTAAGAGGGGGGAGTCAAGCTATTAATATAAAACGCCTATTTATTCGCGTCACATAACTCCATATGCGCCATGATCTGCCCGTGATCCGATGCGAGCTTGTTATAGGGCGCCTCTGGGTGGCTGCCATCGGTCAGATGATCATTGAGCACGCTGAAATATTGCATTTCACCGATGCGATCTGGGTTATCAGGCTGGAAGTGGTTAGACATGAGGATTTGGTCGATGCTTTCAAACACCCCTCCAAATGCAGAAGTATAGACCATATCGCGCATTGATCTTTGAACGAATAGCTTTTCTGCTGACACAAGCCGTACGGCACGCACTTGGTCTTGGATCACCTCGTTTTCATGATCTTTATAGCGGTCCCCCTGATGCTGCGCATCATGACGCCGGATCCACGCATAGTTCTTAAACGGTGCCTCTCCCGAGATGATCTCGGATGAAACCGCATGCTCGCTATCGTTAAAATCACCCAAAACCATCACCGGGTTACCTGCTGATAGCTCTGCGACGATTGCGCGGCGTAGCACCCATGCCTCGGCCATGCGGCGCAGCCCTGCACGCAGGCTGCCCATCGCACGGGCGAGCGGGTCATAGTTCACAAGATCTGCGGCAGGTGGAAACGCAGCCCCCTTGGGCCTATCATATTCACCCAGCTTTGATTTGAGATGGCAGTTAAAGACCGTGATCACCTGATCACCAATGGGCACCCGCGCCTTAAGAATCGGACGCGACAAGCGCGTGATGCGGTAATGTCCGCCCTCTGATCCATCCAGTTCAAACAATGGGATTTCAATCGGTTCGGGCAAATCTTGAATAATCTCTGGCGTGCCCATAAACCCAAAGCGCGATAGGATCGCCACACCCGGACGCCGCGCACCCGGTGCGCCATCATTCACGTTCGGTGCAAACGCAAGCGCCGCATTGGTATAGGGCGTATAGGCAAGCTTGCGAAAGATCGCTTTGCGCGCATAGCGTTTTGATGCATCGGGAATATTCACATCATTCGCAGCGATGCCCAAGGCATCGGTCTCAGCGATCACATCACGCAGTGCGTTTTCATCAAAAATCTCTTGAAAGCAGACGATATCCGCCGAAAGCCGCAGCAGTTGATCTGCAAGCCAGGCCTCTTTCCAAGCGTGCTCTTCCACAGTGTAGCGCTCAAAGGGGTAATACACCTCTTCTGCACCGATCAGGTTTTTGACGTTAAAGCTGGCAATCGTGAAACTGGTCATAGTGGTTCTTTATCCCAATGTATTCAGTGCACGCGTAAACATGGCCGGATCAACATTGCCGCCAGAGGCCACAGCAATAACAGCATCCCCCGATAACGCATCCCCATGAAAGAGTGCTGCCGCCAATCCGACCGCACCACCCGGTTCGATCACGATTTTCAGCCGCTCAAAAGCATATGCCATAGCTTGCAATGCCTCATAGTCAGTCACAACAATCCCACTTTGGCAATGGGCCTGTAAGATTGGGAAGGTCACAGACCCCGGCGAGGGGGTGACAATCGCATCGCAGATCGACCCCGAGGTGCTGACGTTGTGACAAATGCTGCCCTCAGCAAGTGAGCGGATCACATCATCAAACCCGGCAGGTTCAACAGGACGCGGGCGTAACCCAGGCGCATCAGCGGCAAGCGCCAGAGCGATGCCTGAGGTTAAGCCACCCCCACCACAGCAAATTGTCACATCCGCATCAGTGATGCCCAACGCCTTTGCATCCTCTGCGATCTCAAGCCCAACAGTACCCTGTCCGGCGATCACCTCTGGCTCATCAAAGGGTTTGATCAGTGTCAGCCCCTGTTCCTTGGCCAAAGCTTCGCCCAGCGCATCGCGATCCTCGGTTGCGCGATCATATAAAATAACCTTTGCACCCAAGGCTTTTGTATTGGCGATTTTGATCTCTGGCGCGTCTTTGGGCATCAGAATCGTCGCCGCAGCCCCATGCGCGCGGGCAGCATGCGCGACACCTTGCGCATGATTGCCGCTGGAAAACGCAAACACCCCAGTTTTAAGCGCATTATCAGTCAGTGCCGAAACCGCAGACCAAGCCCCACGAAATTTGAACGAACCTGTGTGTTGCAAGCACTCTGGTTTTACATAAACGCGGCGTCCAGCGATCTCATCGAGAAACGGTGAGGACAAAAGAGATGTGCGGCGCGCATGGCCTTTGATCCGTTTTGCCGCAGCGCGGATCATATCGATATTCATGCCAGTCGTCCTATCCATTCTTGCAGCGCACTGATCGCCTGCGGTTCATCTAAAAACGGCACATGGCCGCGTCCTGCGATCTCAGCGTAAATCATATCCGGGCGTCTATGTGCCATCTTAGCCGCGGTATCACTGCTAAGCAGGTCAGAATTTGCACCACGGATCAAAGCCAAAGGCAAGCCATCTAACGCATCAAATAACGGCCAAAGGTCGGGGATCACCGCTCCAGAGGCCTCTAATACCGCCTGCCGCAATGCCGGATCATAGCGGATCCGTAAACCCGATGGCGTTTGCAGGTAATGGTTTTGCACCTCTACCAGCCATCTGCAAATCGGTACATTTTCAAAATGCGCCCATGTCCTGGCCCGTAGCTTTGCCGCTTCAGCATAGGTTTTTTGTGCAGGGTTACGGCCAATGTAATCTTTGATCACCGCAAGTCCGGCAGGATCAATCACAGGACCAATATCATTCAACGCAACACCGCGTAGCCGCACAGGGGCAACCGCCGCAAGATGCATTGCGATCAGCCCACCACGTGAAGTCCCCAGAAAGGCCGCGCTTTCTATCCCAAGATGATCCATGAGGGCGATCACATCTTGGCCCTCTTGCGCAATCGTATAGCTGCTGTGATCTGCCCAGTCAGACTGCCCGCGCCCACGATAATCCATGCGGATAAACCGCCCCTCTATATACGGGGCCACATGATCAAAATCGCGGGTGTTGCGGGTTAAGCCCGGTAAGGCAATGATTGGCAGCCCCTTACCCGCCGCCTCATAATAAATGCGCGTTCCATCTAGGGCGTTGAAATAGCTCATGCGATGATCTGTAGAAGACCGCGAAGATCTGGTAGCGTGTCATCAGGTGTCGCATATAATCTGTCTTGCGGCTCACCTGCGCGGTTCACCCAGACTGTGCGAAACCCATATCCCGCAGCACCCGCCGCATCCCATCCGTTCGAGGACACGAATAACACCTCATCCTTTGGGACATTCAGTTGCGCACCAACAAGATCATACACCGTGTCATGCGGCTTAAAGACCTGCACATCTTCTACAGACAGCACCTCATCAATATGGGCTTCAAGCGTGGCGCTTTGTACAGCCGCAGCTAGCATCTCAGGCGACCCGTTTGACAGGATCGCTGTTTTGATGCCGCGCGCTTTGATGGCTGAAAGCACCTCTTCAACCTCTGGAAACGCATCTAGTGCCCAGAAAAGCGCAAGCAGCCGCTCTCGCAACGCGAGATCAGACAGGCCTGCCGCCTCTAGCGCCCAATCGAGCCCATCTTGCGTGACCTGCCAAAAATCGCAGTGCCGTCTGGCAACAGCCCGAAGCCACGTATATTGCAGTTGTTTGAGCCGCCAATCCTGCGCAAGTTTAGGCCAAAGCGGCGCCCAGCTTTCTGCGCCCGGCTCTGATGCTGCGCGCCTTGCGGCTGCGTTCACATCAAAAAGCGTCCCATAAGCATCAAAGACACACGCACGAAATGGCATAAACCCTCACTGGTCTTGCTCAGTATATTTATCAGCCTTCGCAGCGACGCGCAGCTTCTTCGACAGCCGCCGTGAACCCTAACAGTGAAAATGTATCTGTTGTCACAGTACCGCGACCAGAGCGCGCCTGAACCACCGCAGATGAGCCACGCTTCATCGCAGCCACGATACGCTGGTCTTCTTCTGGCGTAGCAGGCCAAGCCCACTCACCATCTGTAAAGAGCTGGAACTCAGTGCCAGAGATTGTCAGCTTAGCGGTTGAGCCATTTGCAAAAGGATACCCGCCTGTAAACGCCACCTGCCCTGTGACAGACGCACCAGGGCGATAAAAGACAAAGAGCAAGATATCGCTGCGACGCACAGAAACAGGGCTGCCGTCTTTTGTGTTGACGGTTTCCTTGGGTGCGGAAACCCCCCAGCATTCCTTGGGATTATCTTCGACAAATACGCTCCAATCCGTATTTGCCGCGACACGGTTTGACGTTTCTTGTGCTTGCACACTGCCTGCAACAACACAAATTGCCATTGCGGCGAATGCACCAATATATCTCTTCATCATTTTACAGCCTCCAAGCTGCCCTTGCCTCTGGTCACCTCACGTATGCCTGATGCATCTTACGGCACCTTTTCGACTAGCGAGGACGTTTTCAACTCGATAGGAATAGACCTAGCAAGAAACTGCCCAGTTGGGAAAGCCCTGATCTGAGGCAAATGAAAGAGAAATCATGCCCCAAGCCGTAAATTTGGTCGAAGTTTGGCGAAATGACCTATTGGAATGCGTTCATCAGGGGCATGCCGTAATCTGTGATGAAAGCGGACAAATCGTTGCGTCTTGGGGGGATCCGACGGCAGTGATCTTTCCACGGTCGTCTTGCAAGATGCTGCAAGCCCTGCCTTTGGTCGAAAGCGGTGCGGCTGACGCCTATCACTTAAGCGAGCAACAGCTGGCATTGGCCTGTGCGTCGCATCAGGCGTCACGCATCCATGTTGACCCCGTGACGCAATGGTTAGCTGACCTGGGGCTATCTGATGATGACCTGCGCTGTGGCCCGCAAGAGCCCCGCGACATTGACGTCCGTGACACGCTTATTCGTGCCACAGCCCCGGTTTGCCGTGTGCATAATAATTGCTCAGGCAAGCATGCGGGGTTTCTCACACTCACCCAACATCTGAAGGCGGGGCCAGAGTATTGTGCGCTGGATCACCCTGTTCAACAGGCGTGCAAAACCGCCTTTGAAGAGGTGACAGGGGAAACATCACCCACCTTTGGGATTGATGGTTGCTCTGCCCCTAATCATGCCAGCAGTCTACACGGGCTTGCCCGCGCGATGGCTTATTTCGCAAGTGCGGACGACAAAACCGACCTACGCGCGCAAGCGGCCGTTCGTCTGCGCAACGCCATGATGACCTACCCAGAACTTGTCGCTGGCGAAACCCGCGCCTGCACAGATTTGATGCGGGCAATGCACCACAAGGTTGCCATAAAAACCGGAGCCGAAGGCGTGTTCGTCGCGATTGTCCCTGAGCGACGCATGGGCATCGCGGTCAAAATCGCCGACGGCGCGACCCGCGCAAGCGAGGCGGTTATCACAGCACTACTGGTTCGCTTGGGCGTTTTGGATCCAGAGCATCCTACCGCGATCGCACGCATGCGCCCTGACATCCGCAATTGGGATGGGCTCGTTACAGGTGGGCTGCGCCCCGCTAAAACCTTACATTAGAAAGAAAAAGAGAAATGTCATTTACAGTTGCAACATGGAATATCAATTCGGTCAGACTGCGCGCAGATTTGGTGATGCAAATGATGCAAGAGGCCGCACCTGACGTGCTATGCTTGCAAGAATGCAAAAGCCCGGTTGAGAAGATCCCCCATGATCAGTTTGCAGCATTGGGCTATCAGCACATGGTTGCGCGTGGGCAAAAGGGCTATAACGGCGTTGCCATTTTCTCAAAACTGCCGATGAAAGAGGTATGTGCCTGGGATTTTGCAGATCTCGGACACGCGCGTCACGTTGCGGGGCAGCTTGACAATGGCGTGACCGTCCATAACTTTTATGTCCCCGCAGGTGGTGACGTTGCCGACCGTGATGTAAACGAAAAGTTTGGGCAAAAGCTCGATTATCTTGCGGATATGCGCGATGCGTTTCAAGCACGCAAACCTGAGCGCGCGATCCTTGTGGGTGATCTGAATATCGCACCCGAAGAAGACGACGTCTGGGATCATAAAAAGCTTCTCAAAGTGGTGAGCCATACGCCAATTGAGGTTGCGGCCCTCGCAGAAGTGCAGACGGCAGGCGCATGGACCGATATTGTCCGCAAGCATATCCCCGAAGGAAAGCTTTATAGCTGGTGGTCCTACCGCGCACGCGATTGGGATACGGCAGATAAGGGGCGCAGGTTAGATCACATTTGGACAACAGCAGATCTGGTTGACCATGCATCTGACAGCCGGGTTTTGCGCGACGTGCGTGGGTGGGAACAACCCAGCGACCACGCTCCCATTATCACGCGGTTTGATATCTAACGCCTCTTGGCGATTTACGCCTAGCAAAAGGCCATTAGACCCGCAGCCCCGCGCTTGCGGGATAAGACGCGCGTTCATTTGGCGTAAACTGCGGCACGATGTGATGCGCGACACAGTTTCGCCCATGCGCCTTGGCGGTATAAAGAGCCTCATCCGCAAAGGAGAACAGCTTATCAAAACCCATCTTATCGCGGTTCCAGCTGACCCCAATACTAATCGTGGTTTTCGTCATGGCCTGAGACGTGATCAAAGCATCGTTGGCAATCGCTTTGCGGCAGCGTTCAGCCGTGGCCTGCACCTCATCAGCTGTGATATTTGGCAGAACTATCAGAAACTCATCGCCGCCGATCCGCGCAAAGAGATCCTCGGGCCGCAGGCAGGCCCGTACACGCTGCGTCAGCTCAATTAGCACTTCATCTCCATGAATATGCCCATTCAGATCATTGATCTTTTTGAAATGATCGATGTCGAAACACACCATCGCAACGCCCGCTCTCTCACGATCTGCGCGCGCTAGATTTTCATACGATGTCATAAGCGCGCGACGATTTAATAGCTTTGTAAGCGGGTCGCGCGTCGCCTGTAGCAAAAGCTTGCTACGTTCCATGATGATGGTCTGCTCATAAATCAGCAATGACCCAATCGTCAGCGACCCAATGATATTACACAAAAACAGCCAACCACCAAAATTTGCTAAAAACGTATAGCGAAATTCTACCGGGATCAAAACCGCCCCCGCAAGATGCCCGGTAATCATCACGCCAAGCGCAGCAAGTGAAATCGCTGTGTTTGAAATACGGTTTCGTACATAATGCGCCCAAAGCAGCCCCATAACCCCTGCGGCACACATTGCCACAATACCAGAAAGAACCCCGCTGCCACCCAGTACAAACCGCGTGTAGGTCGCGATTGCAGCGGTCACTACGAACCCGAACACCCCAAAGAACGCGCCTGACAAACCAACCAATAGGTTACGCAGATCAACAATGATCCCTTCAGAAAGCACAATCGGGTTGAGCATCGCAGTGGCCGCTGCCACCCCCATGGCAACCCCCATCACAAGATTACATTTGAGCTGCGCACCAGCCAGCCTTTTGACAAACGCATAGGTATACGCCAGCAATATTCCGAGAATAAGCGGGTTAAGCAAAAGCATAAGCTTTGGCAGGAAAACGGCCATTTTGGACACCTCATAATTCGCCTTATGAGGTAACCGCGGATCGTAATCAGAGAATTAAAGTGGCACGCATATTACATGCGATAAGGTCGGATTTTCGGAAATAATCATTAAAATCAGATTCAAATCTGCTTACATTATCGGTTTCACGCCGCCACCAACGGTCTTTCGCGAATCGGCAAATGCACGATCGCGCTAAAGGCACCAACCGCAATCCCGACCCACCACACATAGGTATAGGTCCCGTAAATATCATAAAGCGCGCCCCCGAGCCATACACCCAAGAACGAACCAAGCTGATGCGAAAAGAACACGATGCCATAAAGCGTGCCCATATATCTGAGCCCATAAATATGCGCCACAAGACCCGAGGTCAGCGGAACAGTTGCCAGCCACAGACTACCCATCAAGATTGAAAATATAATCACAGTCGTAGGCGTCATCGGTGTCATGATAAAGACCGCAGCAATCACAGTGCGCCCCGCGTAAATCCCAGCAAGAAGATACTTCTTCGAATAATGTTTACCCAAATACCCCGCGAGTAATGTGCCAGCAATATTCGCCAGCCCGATCAGGGAAATCGCCACAGCGCCAAGACGGCTTGTCGTTGTGATCCCCATATTGTGCAACACACCACCCGGTAAAATCGCGCCACACGCTTCGGTCACAAAGGCCGGGAAATGCGCGGTGATAAAGGCAAGCTGATACCCACAAGAAAAGAAACCAAGGAAGATCAGTGTATAGGACGGGTCTTTGAACGCGCGCAAAAGGATCACGCCCATGCTTTCTTCGAGCTCGGCACGGGTGGCTGGTGCCGGGCTGCGCATCATTGGCAACACCAGCAATGAAGCCATGATCAAACCCGCAAACGTCACAAAAGTCATTTGCCAGGTCATGAAGCCCAGCAGATATTCTGCCAGTGGTGCCCCGATGACCTGCCCCGCGGATCCAGCCGCCGTTGCAATCGCCAGCGACATTGATCTGTTGTCGTCAGAGGCCGCGCGGCCAACCACCGCCAGAATCACACCAAACCCCGTGCCCGCAATGCCAAATCCCACTAAAATCTCGTAAGTTTGATGCGCCACAGGCGATGTCGCCCCCGAGGACAAAAGCAAGCCCGCCGCATAGCACAATGCGCCAAGGATAATCGCCTTGCGATCACCAACCTTTTCAGCAATCGCGCCAAAGATCGGCTGCCCTATTCCCCAAGCCAGGTTTTGAATGGCAATGGCCAATGAGAACTCTGACCGCAGCCAGCCAAATTCATCCGCAATGGGGATTTGGAACACCCCAAAGGACGCGCGGATCGCGAAACCTGTCATAATGATCAGGCACCCCGCGACGAGAACAGGTGTCATTAAAGGGGCTTTTTTATCCATACGCTATAGGCGCTTTTTCTTGCTCCCATTGCAAGAGCTACAGACAGATTTTGTCCACCCCGCAGGTGGAAAATTGCCCCCACAGGTAGCCACGTGCGATTGCTATTGATTAGCAATCCGATCTACGGCCTTATATGCGCCATGAAACAGCTTATCTATCTCTCATGTATTTTGGCGCTCTCGGGCGGATCGGCGCATGCCGCCTGCTATGCAGATTACAAAGCCAAACAAGATGATCCATTGCGGCTCCATTACGGTGTCGCGGAAATTTCGGGCGACTGCGCAACAGATGCAGCCGCGGCCAGCCTTGCCGCGCGTCTCCAAGAAGACGGCTGGCAATTGCTGACTGTGCTCAGCGTCTTTGATGACGCAACGCTCGAGGGAAAAAGGGAGAGTGCCGGTGACTACTTCCTTCGATATTGAACCACGCCAAGGCGGTCACCGGATCGTCGTGCTTGGCATCGCTGCGATTGTGCTGATCCTTGCCAGTGTGGCAATCGTCCTGTTTTTAAATCTACCAGATGCCAACGCGTTTAATGCGCGGGTTGAGCAGTTGTTTATCGCCAATGATACATTAACTGGCAATGCCGAGATTAAGTTGCTGGAAATCCTCGCACAATCTGGCACAGCGTTTTCTGACACGCTCTCCTCATACCGGTTTGTGATTTTCGTCCTGCTGGTGTTCGCCACGGCAATGCTTATCGCGGCGGTCGCCTTTCTCGTCATGCTCATCGGTTTGAACAGACGCATGGAGCAAGTCGAACGAAACGGCATCACAGTCAATTCCCTGATGATCTCGCGCGATCAAAAGGCTGTTTATCTCAATAATTTTGAATTCAAACTCACCGATGCGGCGATGGAAACGCTCTCTGTACTGGCCGAGGCCCGCATGGATGATGAGGTCATGTCAGGTGCAGAGATTGAAGGCGTGATCTCAGGCCGAAATGCCGCAGATTGCGACGAGGCCGCAGGTGCGACACGCATTAAACGTTTGCGCGATATGTTGGGCAATCAAATGATCAGTGAGCTCTTGGTCAAAAACATCGCGCGCAAGGGCTATATGTTAGCCATCGACAAGGATGTGATCCGTATGGTGTAACGCAATTGCACCCATCATGACGGAGCAAAGACATGTTAGATGAAACCGCCAAGGGCGTCTTTACCATCGCCTGCACCCCCTTTTTGCCGGATGGCGCACTTGATCTGCCGTCTGTTGATCGCATGGTAGATTTCTACCTGTCCAAGGGGTGTTCAGGCCTCACCGTTTTGGGCGTCATGGGCGAGGCTGGTAAGCTCTCGGCAGAGGAATCCCTGACATTTGTAAAGCGCGTGCTCGCGCGTGCGGATGTTCCCGTGGTTGTCGGTGTGTCGGCACCAGGCTTTGCGGCGATGCAATCGCTTGCCGCGGCGGTGATGGATGCGGGGGCTGCAGGGGTTATGGTCGCCCCACCGAGCCATTTGCGCAGTGATGCGCAGATTTTAAACTACTTTCACAACACAGCTGAGATTTTGGGTGATACCCCCTTCGTGCTGCAAGATTTCCCGCTTGTCACACAGGTACACATCCCCACATCGGCCATTATACAGATCATCGATGATTGCCCCACATGCGTCATGCTCAAACATGAAGACTGGCCGGGGCTTGCAAAAATCACCACTCTCCGGGCAGCCTCAACAGCGGGCGGGCGCCGTATTTCCATTCTCTGCGGCAATGGTGGGCAATTTCTCCCCGAAGAGATGATGCGCGGGGCAGATGGCGCGATGACAGGCTTTGCTTATCCCGAGATGATGGCAGATGTGATCAAAGCACATGACGCAGGCGATCACGCATATGCAAAAGATATCTTTGATTGCTACCTGCCCCTGATCCGGTTCGAAACCCAGCCCGGCCTCGGCCTCAGCGTGCGCAAACATATCCTCGCAAAACGCGGGGCCATTGCCCATGAAACGCTGCGCAAACCGGGCGGGGCTATTGACCCCGCAACTGCGGGTGAAATCGCAACGCTCATCACCCGGCAAGAGACGAAGCTCGCTGCGCTCATATAACCCACCTTCCCCCCATTCTTAGGTTTTGAAATATCCCGGGGGTCTGGGGGCTGGCCCCCAGTGGAAGGTGTGTCTGGGGGCTGGATCTCAGATATCACTAATTATAGCTGCGCACGAGACTGGCAGCGATTAACCCCCAACCATCAGCCACCACAAAAAACGCCAGTTTAAACGGCAGTGAGACAATCGCGGGTGGCACCATCATCATGCCCATTGACATCAAAACAGCCGCCACAACCAGATCGATGATTAGAAATGGCAAGAAGATCAGAAATCCAACCTGAAACGCGCGCTCCATCTCGCTGAGCATAAAGGATGGGATCAATACGGAGAGCGGGGCATCAGGGATGGCAAGCGTCGGGTCCAGATCTTCACGCAACACGGCCAATGCTTCAAAAGTATCGGTGGCAATACGATTGCTCATGAACCCGCGCAAAGGCTCCATCGTGCGGATAAACGCCTCTTCAATCTCCATAGCGCCATCCAATAGCGGCTGAACCCCAGCCGCCCAAGCGGCGGTAAAGACCGGTTCCATCACGAAATAAGTGAGAAACAGCGCAAGGCTTACCATCAGCATATTGGGCGGGGATTGTTGCAAGCCAATCGCTTGGCGCAAAATCGCGAGCACCGTCACAATAAAGGGAAAGCATGTGACCATCACCGCAATCCCCGGCACAAGGCTGAGAACAGTAACCAGAACAAGTAATTGCACGGACCGTGTGGTCAGGCTGGCGTCATTGCCAAAATCCAAGGCGATTTCTTGTGCGCTGGCAGGGCCTGCGCAGATCAGAAAGATAGAAAGCGCAATGAGACCAGCGCGCAGCATGTTAGTTTAAATCGCCCTTTTGCATCGCCACTTCGGTGAGACGCACCGCCAATTGCCCGGGCTCGCCGTCTTCCATTTCTTGCAACTCGCCACGTGCGATAAGACGGTCCCCAATATATAGCTCAACTGGGTCATCAATCTTGCGATCCAGCGGCATCACCGCGTTTTCTGTGAGGTTCAAAAGATCACGCACCAAAGGTTTGGCCTTTCCAACAGAGACGCTGATTTCTATTGGGATGCGCTGTAGCGGATGCGTCTCAGATTGTTGTTGTGCAGCCTCAGACGTATCGTCCATATCAAGAACTCCTCTTTTTGGTTTCGGGAAGCGCATCAAAGACGCCAGAGATCTCAGACAGGGCAGTATCGAGATCAAGCGCTGTTTCGGTTGATGCAGTTTGCGCAATAGCCGCATGGGTATTGAGCGTCGGGTCGGCCACAAATGTCATATGCGGGTGCGCGGCGTCAGTGAGTGCGGCTTGCACTGCCTCTAGCTGATCTGGTGGCAGGCGCAGCACAATCGGATGATCGGCATCCTGCTGCGCTGCTGCTATCGCGATATCTTGCAATGCTGCGACCAGCCCGGATGACAGCGTGGCGGGTAAAATCTGCGTCAGCATCGCGTTGAACAAAGGACCAAGCTGCGCCAAGATATGATGGTGCGCCTCATCAAATCCAAAATTTATATCCGCAATTGATTGGACAACCTCATTGCGCAAACTGCCTTGCTCAGCGGCGCGTGCTGCGATTGCGGCAGCCTCACCTGCGGCATAGCCCAATTGATAATCATATGAATTATTCTGCGTCTGTGCGGCGCTTTCGTCATCATCAAAGGTTTCGAGTGTGAGCGGCATATTTTACACCTGCTCTCTTGAGGAGGACTCTTCCATCCAGCTTTGTAAGATTTGGATCGATTCGTCCTCACGCTCAGAAATCATCTGGCGCAACCGATCAACCGGGTCCTCGCCCGCGTCATTTTCAGCGGTCATCTGTCCAATCGCGGCCTGCCCCGTGGGGGAGTTTAGTTCTGATACTTGCGCATTCAGGATCTCACCCGGCGGGATGAGACTTGCCCCGCCAGGTGATGGCGGTGGAAGTGCCGGTTGCGGGCTGGGGCTAAGAATCGGGCGGACAACAAACAGCCCAAGAACAAGCGCAACCACAGCCAACGCGCCGATTTGGATCAATTGCATGATGTTCAATGGGGCAGAGATTGTCGGATCAATGACCTCTGTTCCCAGCTCGGGGATCGGTTCAAACGCCATTGAACGCACGGTGATTTCATCACCACGGTTCGTATCCAACCCAACAGCAGAAGCGACGAGGTCTTGGAGGTCGGTGAGCTCTTCTTCGGTGCGGGGGGTAAATGTTACAGAGCCATCCGCCTGCGGGGTCGCCACATCATTGACGAGCACAGCCACTGTCAGCCGCCGCACGGCCCCAGGCGCGCGCAAGACATCGCGTTGGGTTTGTGACACCTCATAATTTGTTAGCGCGCGGGTTTCCGTGTTTTCATCCTGCGCGCTTCCGCTGCCCGTACCTGCATCGCCATCTGGTAGGTTTGAGGCGACAGTGACGTCACCGCCGCGACTGTCAGATGACTTACCAGAGCGTTCTTGCACATCTGTACTGATGGCAACGCGGCTATCGGGGTCAATTGTGCGGGTCGAGATCGTTTCGGTCTCCATGATCGTATCAACAGAAATCTCAACCACCGCATTGCCCGCGCCAACACGGGCGATTAGCAAACGCTCGGCCTGTGCGCGTAACGCCTCGGCCCGTTCATCGCCGCCCTGTGCGGTGCTCGTTGCCTCATTCCCGGACAAAAGCCCGCCTTCCCCATCAATGATCGCAACATCATCAGGGGCAAGACCGCTTACTGCGGCGGCGACGAGGTATTGCAAGGCTTTGACATGAGAGGTCGAGAGTGTCCCGCTCGTGCTTTGAATAGTGATCGAGGCTGTTGTGACCGCATCCCTTTGAAATGGGCGACCTGCGGGGGTGGAAATATGCACACGCGCTGCCCTGATATGTGGGCTTGCGAGGATGGTTCGGGCAAGCTCACCCTCTTTTGCGCGCCAATAGGCGGCATCAAACATTTGTGCGGTTGTGCCAAAGCCGGTGAGCGAATCAAGCAATTCGTACCCTTGTCCACTGCTCGCAGGGAGCCCCCTACCAGCTAAGGTCATGCGCAAACTATCACGTGAGCCGGCATCAACATAGATGGCGTTGCCGCGCACCTCATATTTGACACCTTGCTGGTCAAGTGCGGTGATCACATCACCAGCAGCACTTGGCTCTAACCCGCCAAATAGCAAAGCATAGTTGGGTGAATTCACGCCACGTGATAAAAACAATACGGCCGCAAACATCGCAGCAGCCGCACCAATTGCAATGATGCGTCTGCCTGCTGACATAGTTGCCCAATTGGATGGCAGGCTCGACAATTCTGGTTCTCCAAAGATTCATCGCCTTCTGGCGGTGTTCTCCTTTTTTGGGGCATCAGACTTAATAATCGGTTAGGGCTTGGGCGCTAAATGATGGGTAACGCAAATAAATTTTAGACTCATCAAAATGACAGCTGCAGAAGACATCGAAGACGAAGAACCAGTCAAAGCATCAAAGATGCCTTTGATCATAGGTCTTGTTCTCGCCCTTGCTGGTGGGGGCGGCGGCTTTATGGCTGTGCAAATGGGGCTTATTGGTGGTGGCGCTAAAGCCGCCAGTGCAGATGACCATGGTGATGATCACGGCGATAGCCACGGTGATGACCATGGTAAGGCTGCGGATCTCGGTGGGATAGGTTTTCTTGAGCTCGATCCAGTTATCATTTCATTGCCATCGGGCGGTGGGCAGCGGTTTTTACGGTTTTCTGCGCAGCTCGAGATTAACAGCACCTATGAGGAAGAGGTTACAAAAATCAAACCTCGGGTCATCGATGTGCTGAATGGGTATTTACGTGCGGTTGAAACTGAAGAGCTCGAAAATCCTGCGGCTTTGGTGCGGTTGCGTGGGCAAATGCTCCGCCGCGTTCAGGTCGTCGCAGGTGAGGATCGTATACGCGATCTTTTGATCATGGAGTTTGTCATCAATTAGGAGGCCAGAATGGCGTTTATTGCAGATATCCTATTACTTGCGGGGGCTCTTGGGGCGGGACTATATTGTCATGTGTTGTCCAAACGGCTGCGGAAATTCACCAATCTTGAAAAAGGTGTCGGTGGCGCTGTCGCTGTGCTCTCTGCGCAGGTTGATGGTTTAGGCAAAACACTGGAACAATCACAAAACACAGCGCGCGGATCTGTTGAAAAGCTAGGCGAGGTCAGCGACCGGGCCGAGGCTGTGGCAAGACGGCTTGAGCTGCTTGTTGCCTCTTTGCATGATCTTCCTGAAACACAGACGGAAAAACGCAAATCGCAAGCCGCCCCAAGCCCGTTCTTTGTGCGCAGCACTGAGACGGTGGAGGGGCGCCAATGACACAGGCGCTTGCGCAACATAAACCGGCCCGTGGCACGCTGCATATTATTGCAGCGTTGCTGCTAGGCTCTGCCGTTTTGCGGTTGAGCTTGACAGGCACTGATGTTGTCGCAGAAAGCGCGCCTGAACCTGTCGCGGCTCCTGTACAAGACCATGAAGAGCCTGCAGAAGACACGCATGCGTCAATTGTCACCGACGATGCAGATACAAATACTCTGCTTGCCGCATTTCGTGAGCGGGAACAACGTCTTGTTGCACGTGAGGCGCAACTGACAGATCGTCTGCAAGCGTTGCGAATCGCAGAGGCGGAAATCACTGAAAAGCTCTCGGCACTTACCGCCGCAGAAGAGGCATTGCGTAGTACAATCGCCCTCGCTGACACCGCAGCTGAGGCTGATCTGGCCCGGCTTGCAGTCGTTTATGAAAATATGAAGCCCAAGGTCGCGGCGGAGCTGTTCACTGAGATGTCACCAGAGTTTGCCGCTGGCTTTTTAGGAATGATGCAGCCTGCGGCAGCGGCGGCAATTATGACCGAACTC
The DNA here is from genome assembly GCA_929200295.1 of uncultured Alphaproteobacteria bacterium. Lineage (GTDB taxonomy): Bacteria > Pseudomonadota > Alphaproteobacteria > Rhodobacterales > Rhodobacteraceae > Yoonia. The sequence goes on along the minus strand of CAKMZE010000008.1, from coordinate 23,911 downwards.
GATTCGTCTGTGTCCTATTCGATCAGCGTTATGCTCGCTGGACGAAATGCTTTGGTTCCAACGCAGTAATACTGACCAAAAATTAAGACATGCCATGCATGATTAGGATGAGCCTGGGAAATCTCATTTTAAAAGGGGTGTCGGATGATTGGCCTAATTGGCATTGTCATTATTTTTGTAATGGTTTTTGGCGGGTATCTTCTTGCTGGCGGCAAGATGGGTATCATCTTAAAATCACTACCGTTCGAGATGATCATGATTGGTGGCGCGGCGCTGGGCGCGTTTGTCATCAGTAATGACATGTCATCGATTATGCATACCGTCAAAGACATCGGTAAAGTCTTTAAGGGTGCGCGCTGGAAGCACGAGGATTATAAGGACCTGCTGTGCCTTTTGTTCGAGCTGATCCGCGTCGCGCGGGCCAATCCTGTTGCATTAGAAGAGCATATCGAAAACCCTGATGGGTCGTCGATATTCACCAAATACCCACGTGTGATTACAGATAAAGAGGCCGTCGCACTGATCTGCGATACGCTGCGTTCAGGCACGATGAACTATGATGATCCGCATCAGGTCGAAGAGGTGTTGGAAAAACGAATCGAAGCTACACATCACCACAATATGCATTCGACCCATGCGCTTCAGGCGATTGCAGATGGTCTGCCTGCGCTGGGGATTGTTGCGGCGGTTTTAGGTGTGATTAAAACAATGGGCTCAATTGATCAGCCGCCCGAGGTTCTGGGTAAGCTGATTGGTGGCGCGCTTGTTGGAACGTTCCTTGGGGTTTTCCTTGCTTACGGGCTCGTTGGCCCTTTTTCGGCAAAGGTTAAGGCCGTTGTAGAAGAAGATTCGCATTTTTATCAGCTTATTCGCGAAGTGCTGATCGCTAATTTACATCGACATGCCCCGAACGTCTGTATCGAAGTGGGGCGACAGAATACGCCGGGTCACCACCGCCCTGATTTTGGTGAATTAGAAGAAGCGCTTAAGGGCCTCAAGCAGGAGGCCGCATGATCAAACGCTTTGCCTATGCATTGGTCGCGATCTTGCCTTGTGTTGCACAGGCGGAAATCACGCTGCGCACGGGTGATCATGGCAGCTTTACCAGGATCGTGTTCACAATCCCGTCAGGTAGCGATTGGGAGCTGGGGCGTGTTGGTGTTGGGTACGGCGTTATCGTCGCAGGTGAAACGGCGATAAATGCGAGCGGCTTTTTTGACCGTATCCGGCGGACCCGCGTTTCGGATATCAGCCTTTCCCCTACGGGCAATCGGCTCGATCTGACATTGGCGTGTGATTGCTATGCCGAGGCATTTCTTTGGCGCGATGACAAGCTGGTGGTCGATATTCGTGAGGGTGAGGCCAATCAGGATAGCCCGTTTGAATTGGCTCTCGCGGGGCAGGCATTGGGCGATACGCAAGACCCAGCGCCATCTGCGCTGCCTGTGGTTCATGATACATTGCTAACGTTCTTGCCCGATCCAGCTAGAACAGACGCGCCTATCGCTTTGCCAGATGAGCTTTTGGATCAGCCCACACCAGACCCAGAACCGTTGGTTGCTTTACCTCTGTTCCCAAATCGTAGCGCAGAAGTTGCCCAGGTGAACCCGTTTGAGCAGGCGGTCGCACGCAATATCGCACGTGCCGCATCGCAGGGGCTCTTGTCGCCGTCTGGCGTACAGATTGAGCTAAGACCGCTGCCAGAGACCATAGACGATGACCCAAAGCC
>CAKMZE010000008.1:10071-22172 GCA_929200295.1 uncultured Alphaproteobacteria bacterium | reverse complement strand
GACCCACCCACAGAAAGCGTAGATGAGCAGATTGCAGAGGTGGAGCCAGACGAACCCGCCACCGTGCCTGGGATCCGTATCCAAACAAGCATTGATGAAGCATTCGCTGGTTTCTTTGACGGGGACGTCACCCAAGCAGGGTTTGAATGCTGGGACGACACCCAGTTTAACGTTGTGGATTGGGCCACCGAAGGCGCGTTTGCCGAGACAATCAGCACATTGCGCACCAATATCACGCAAGAGTTTGATAAGGTCGGCGCAAAAGATGTCGAAGCGCTGGCCAAAGCGTATATCTACTATGGGTTTGGCCGCGAGGCGCGACAGGTTCTCGCGCTAGATGCAACATTGTCCCAAGCCCGGCTTTCATTAATTTCGATCGCGCAGGTGATGGATGATGATCCGGTCGATCCGCCTTTCCCACCACAAATGATGAGCTGTGATGGCGCTGTTGCGCTTTGGGCGTTTTTGGGTGCTGACATGCGCGACGTGTCAGTTGATGTGAATAGCATCGCGGTCTTGCGCACATTCCGCGGTTTACCGCTTGCGATGCAATTACACCTTGGCCCGAAGCTGGCTGAAAAATTCGTTGATATCGGGGATCTTGATGCAGCTGATCAGGCCCTCACCAATGTGAACCGCCAAGATGAAAAATCGCTCGATGGCACATTGGCACAGATCCACGTCAATCAAGCGCGTGGCCAAGAAAAGGATGCCGCCGCGGATCTTCAGACCTTAGCGCAAACAAATGCGCGGATGACGCCAGAGGCGCTGTTAGAGCTGCTTAATTTGAACCTGAGCAACGACATCCCCACGCCCAAAGATTTGTTGACCCTCTCGGCCGCGATGCGATTTGAAAACGAAGGGTTGCCGATCACCAGTGATCTGGCCATTGCAGAGATCGAGACGTTTCTCGCCCTTCATGATTTCAAAGAGGCATCGCGGGTTTTGCGCGAAACCCGCGATCTTATCGGCGAGGTACCACATGAGATACTGCAAGACGTTTATGCGACGACAATGGTGTCGCATGGGAACGACGTTGATTTCCTGACCTTCGCCTACGGCGGGGAGCATTGGCCATTGGCAAGCGAGACGCAAAATAATGTTGCCCAACGCCTGCTCGCGCTTGGGTTTTCTCAACAAGCCGATGTGTATCTTGCAGGCCCCGCGATTGGCGGTGTGATGTCAGAGCGGCAGTATCTGCGTGCGACATCTGCCTTTCAAGATGAGCGATTGGATGAGGTCGAAAACATCCTCGCTGGGGTGACGACATCGCGCGCTGAAGCATTGCGTGCTGCGGTCACAGCGCGCAAAAACGGATATACGTTCTCACCAGAAGAGATCGTGATGATCCAGCAAGAACAGCCCGCACAAGCTGCCTGGCAAGATGCAGATTGGCAGGGGTTATTGGCAGCCGATGATCCGCTTTTGCTTGCGGCTTCAACGCTGGTTCTTACCGAAGATCAGACCGATGAAAACACAGATACGCCGCTTGCCGAAGGGCGCGCATTGCTCGATCAAAGCGCGGCGACACGCGATGTCTTGGACGCATTATTAGACCGGTTTGAAACATTGGAGCCAGAATGATGCCGCCGCTTACGAGTTAGAAACCAATCTCTCATAACTTTCTATGAAGACAGCAGAAGGCGTCTTTTCGCATGGATATTTTGGGCTTTGATAAGCACCTAAATACAACATTATTGCCCCTTTCCATTGGTGAGGGGTGTATGTTGACGTGAACCAAGTGCGCGCGATTTTTCAACCGACAATTTTATTGGCTCTGGCATTGATGGCAATCATCGTGATGATGATTTTACCAATGCCGGCATGGGTGCTTGATATCGGGCTTGCGGCGTCATTTGCGTTGGCGATCTTGATGTTCACGGTCACGCTTTTTATTGAACGGCCCTTGGATTTCTCAGCATTCCCGACGGTGTTGCTCGCCTCGTTGATGTTGCGGCTCTCGCTCAATGTGTCCTCGACCAAGCTGATTATTGGCGAGGGGCATACAGGCACAAATGCCGCAGGCGATGTGATCGAAGGATTTGCCAGCTTTGTGATGGGCGGCAATGTTTTGCTTGGGCTTGTGGTGTTTTGTGTGCTGCTCATCGTCAATTTTGTGGTGATCAACAAAGGTGCGACGCGCATGGCCGAGGTCGGCGCGCGCTTTGCATTGGATGCGATGCCGGGCAAACAGCTGGCGATTGACAGCGATGTTTCAGCGGGTGCCATCGATCATGCCGAGGCCAAGGCGCGACGCGAAGTTGAACAGGCCGAGACGACCTTTTTTGGCTCACTGGATGGTGCGTCAAAGTTTGTTAAGGGCGATGCGGTCGCGGGCCTACTGATCACCGCATTGAACCTCGTGATGGGTCTCATCATCGGGCTCGCTGTGCATGATATGCCGCTTGGCCAAGCGTTTGAGACATATGCGATCTTAACTGTTGGCGATGGCTTGGTATCGCAGATCCCCGCGGTGATTATTTCGATTGCCTCAGCGCTTCTCTTGGCGCGGGGCGGGGCAAAGGGGGCGACTGATCTTGCTATCGTCGGGCAGCTTGGGCGGCACCCTGCGGCATTGACGACAGTTGCTGTTTTGATGGGGCTTTTCGCCCTCGTGCCGGGTCTGCCATTCACACCATTTCTCATTGGGGCACTGACCTTGGGGGGCTGCGCATATCTTATGACGCAAAGCGCGCGTCGCGCAGCCGAGGAAGCCGCCCAACCCGAAGAACCAAGGGATGTCGCGCCAGCCGTTGCCTCAATGGGGGATATGCTTGATCTTGATGACATTCATATCGAATTTGCCCCTGATCTGGTTGAAATGGTGCTCGACCCTGGCACGGGGCTTGATGCGCGGATTGCCAATATGCGTAATCACGTGGCGACCGCATTTGGGGTGATGCTACCCGAGATCCGGCTGACGGATAACGCGGCTTTACCGTCTGGTTGCTATGTTGTGCATGTGCAGGGGGTTGAGCAAGTGCGCGAAACCTTGCGGCCAAATCAGATTTTGGCGCTCCTGCCTGATGCAACCAGTGCTGACATCAATGGCGATACCGTGACCGAGCCTGTTTATGGCGCGCCTGCCAAGTGGATCGATAGCACAGCGCAGGAAGAGGCCGCATTGGCTGGCCTGACAACTGTACAACCCGCCGAGGTTCTCGCGACGCATTTGCTTGAGATCGTCAAGCGCAGCTTCCCGCGGTTGTTGACCCATAAGGCGTTGCGCAGGCGGCTTGATGAGATGACAAACCTGTCTGATCCGGCGCGTTCCGATGCGAACCGTAAAATGCTCGAGGAGATTATCCCTGATAAAGTACCCATGGACGTGCTTTTGGCGGTGTTGCGGCTTTTGCTTGAGGAACGTGTTTCGATCCGAAACATGCCACTTATCCTTGAGGCAACATCAGAAGCGCGCCAACTTTATAAAACCGTTGATGGGATCGTTGAGCATGTGCGCCAACGGTTAGGGTTTCAGCTCGTCGCAGAGGTGCGCCGCGAAGATGGCACAATCCCATTGGTGCAATTGGCCCCTGAATGGGAGGAAACATTCACCACATATGAGGTGCGGTCTGACCGCGGCACGGGTGATGTGGCGCTGCCGCCCGAAAACTTTAATCAGCTTGCCGATGGGATTTCAGAAAAACTGGCGCAGGCGGCTGCGGCCGGGACATATGCCGCTGTGGTTACATCCATGCGCAGGCGGCGGTTTTTGCGCACCGTGATGTCAGCCAAGGGGATTTTAAATCCGGTTCTTTCATTCGAAGAAATTGGTATTGATGCGCGCCCTGCTCTTGTGGGGCTTGTCGCAGCATGATTGAGGACCTCGCGCGTCTTTTACCATTGGCGCAAGATTGGCTTTGGCAGGGTTTTGTCGTTTTCCTGCGTGTGGGTGCGATGGTATCGATCGCGCCCGGGTTCGGCGAAAGATACGTGCCTGCGCGGGTCAAATTCGCAATTGCGGCTGCTTTTACGCTGATCGTTGTACCTGCCATGTCAGAACAAATCCCGCGTATCGAAAACGCCAGTATCGCAGTTCTCGCGCCAGAGGTTTTGTCTGGGTTGTTCTTTGGCCTGACGCTACGTTTCTTTGTCTTTGCGTTACAGGTTGCAGGGTCAATCTCTGCGCAATCCACATCCTTGGCGCAGATCTTTGGTGGGAGCGCGGGCGCGGACCCGCAGGCTGCCCTTGGGCATATTTTGGTGGCTGCGGGCTTTGCATTGGCGGCACTCATGGGCCTGCATGTGCTTTTTGCGGCGTTCATTTTGCAAAGCTACGATATGGTGCCGGTGGGCGTGCTGATCTCTGCGGAAACAACGGTATCTCTGGGCGTTGCGGAAGTGGGCCATATGTTTAGCTTGGGCTTTCGCATGGCGGCACCATTTCTGATCGCATCATTGATCTATAATGTGACCTTGGGTGTCATTAACCGCGCTATGCCGCAGCTGATGGTGTCCTTTGTCGGCGCGCCTGCGATCACGGCCGGGTCAATTTTACTACTGTTTCTGAGCGCGCCTTTGATGCTGTCGATCTGGTATGAGGCCATGCAGGGGTTTGTCATCGCACCGTTTGGGTCTTTCCGATGAGCGAGGAAAACGAAGACAGCGATAAGCAATTTGACCCAACGCCAAAAAAGCTCGCCGATGCGCGCAAAAAGGGCGAGCTGGCCAAATCAAATGATCTGACGACCGCTGCTAGTTATGGTGGGTTTTTGATCGCGGCTGCGGCCTTTGGCTCTGGTTCATTGCTGGTATTTGGGTCCGCGATGATGACATTTTTTGAACATGCATCTCGCTTGTCCGAGGTGATGTTTGCAGGTGGGCCGACGCCGCTTATGGGTGATGCGTTTTGGATCACAGGGATGAGCCTGCTGCCCTGGCTGACCTTACCAGGCATTGCGGCCTTGCTTGCGGTGATTGCGCAAAGGGCCGTGGTTTTCGCACCCAGCAAGCTTGCGCCAAAGCTGAACAGGATATCGCCCATCAGTGGCGCAAAGAATAAATTTGGTCGCGCAGGATTGTTCGAATTCGCCAAGAGCACCACGAAGCTGATCATTTACGGTGTGATTATGGGCCTTTTTCTTGCCGCGCAAAGGGACCGCATCATTGCGACAATTGGCCTTTCGCCGACGATGATCTCAGCAGAGCTTGGGCGGTTGATCGTGCAATTGATGCTGCTTGTTCTGTGCGTCGCGGCGGTCATTGGCGGCATAGATTATCTTTGGCAGGCCGCAGAGCACATCCGCAAAAATAAAATGTCGCGCAAAGAGATCATGGATGAGGTCAAACATTCTGAGGGCGACCCCCATCTCAAACAACAACGGCGTCAAAAAGGTATTACATTGGCGATGAATAAAATGCTGGCTGATGTACCCGAGGCAGATGTTGTTGTGGTCAACCCAACCCATTTTGCCGTGGCGTTGAAATGGGATCAAACATCGCTTTCTGCGCCGGTTTGTGTGGCGAAAGGTGTTGATGAGATTGCCGCGCGCATCCGTGATGTTGCAATTGAAAACGCGGTGCCGATCCATAGCGATCCACCTACAGCGCGGGCACTTTTTGCTGATGTTGAGATCGGCGATGAGATCGCGCCTGATCATTATCAGGCTGTCGCCGCTGCGATCCGCTTTGCGGAAACCGTGCGCCAGAAGGCGCGGCGCGGATGAGCGCGCAAAAATTTCAACACTTGTTACAATTATCTGATGCTGTGTTTGAAAGTGAACGCGCAGCGCTTGCAGCCCTGGCCAAACGAGAAGAAGCCGTGCGGACGCAATTGCGCGATCTTGCCCAGGTCAAAAATACGCCGCCCGCTTTGGGCGAGGCGCAAGACACAGCAAGCAAAGCTGGGGCAGACGTCAGGTGGCATCGCTGGATTGACCAGCGCCGCGAAATTTTAAATCACGAGCTTGCGCAAATCATGGCGCTCAAGCTCGCGCAGCAGGAAAAGTTACAAAAGGCGTTTGGCCGCAAGCAAGCAACAGATGGGTTGGCAAAACGCGCAATAGCGCAAGCGAAAATTATGCAAGACCGCCGTGATCGCTACACATCCTGACGCACAATATCGAGGATGAGCACATCAATCACGACATCACCCGCTGCCTCAACAGCGCTGCGCCGCAGCTCATCACGCAAGATTTTCATATTGCTGGCATTGGTGAAATTACCCGAAAACCCACCAACATTTGCATGGTCAAACATAACCTGAAGGAACCGATCCCTTAGGCGTGGTTCGATAGAATAGGCAGCCTCAATACCGCCCTCTGGGACTTCAAGGGTCAGTGACATAAGCACGAGTGCGTTGACACTGCCTTCGCTGACAATCGGTACGACAAACTGATTATTAAGCTTTGCGTAATCATTGCCGCTGGCATCACCATGGCTATCATCGCCGTGCCCGTCATCACTGTGGCTATCGTCGCTATGGTCGTCCTTTGCCGTTTCACTATGGTCGTCTTCGGCGTGGGCGTCATCTGCATGTGCATCCTTGCTCTCATCCCCATGGCCGTCATCTTTTGCGGTGTCAGCTGCGGGCGGGGCGAGGAATAGCCCGGCACCGACACCACCGCCTGTCCCCACAAGGAGCATAATGATGGGCAGTAAAAGTTTCTTCATAACAAACCTCTGGAATGCGTTAGAATGGGAGAATGGCTTCTAGCGCTTGTTGGCCATAGCGTGGCTGTTGCATATCGGTGATTTGACCGCGCCCACCGTAAGAGATGCGTGCTTGCGCAATTTTGTCGTAGGTAATCTCGTTTTGGCGGGTGATATCCTCGGGGCGGACGTATCCGGTGACGTTCAGCTCGCGCAGTTCATTGTTAACGCGGACCTCTTGATTGCCGACAATTGAGAGCACACCGTTTGGCAGCACATTGAGGATCGTCGCGGCAACACGCAGCTCGAGCCGCTCATTGCGTTTCACGGAGCCATCACCAGAGGCGTTACTGCTTGAATCGAGCTGTAGCGCATTGGCCAGTGAAGCCCCCGTAGGTAGCGCATTATCAATGCGTTGCGGCAGCCCCAGAAGCTGGGGAATGCCTAACTGTTGTGACCCGCTGCGGCTGCGATCTGATGAGTTTGAAATCTCGGCGCGGTCATCAATTTCGATCACCACGGTTAAGATATCGCCCCGCGACACAGCGCGCCGATCGCCAAGCAGTGACCCGCGATCCCGGGTCCAAAGCGAGGCGGCGGTCAGTGACGTGCGATCTGCAATGGCAATGGGCTCTGGGTCGCGGTAGGTGTCACGGGCGGCTTGCCCTGCGACATTGTCCTGTGCGGTAAAATTGGGTGGCGCGCTAATCGGCGTTGTGGCGCAGCCTGCGCAAAGCGCCAAAAGCAAGGGCAATATGGGTTTATTGCATAACATAGGCGTTCCCATCATCGCTGATCCGTGCCGTCACTGTGCTGCGCGAGGCAAGGTTCATCACGCGGATCAGCTCGCCCGGGCCCGCGCGATCAAGTGCGCGACCTTCTGTGCGAATGATCAAGCCGCCGTTGTCATAGATCAAGGTGATGATGGCGTTGCGCGCAACGATGGCAGGGGTGCCGATATCGCCCAACCGAATGGGGCGGCCTGCGAAAAGTGCGATGCGCGCCTCTTTGCCGATAATCAGGGTCGGGTCGCTGATACTGCCGGGCACAGAGATATCACGCAGCAAAAGATCCTCTGCGCTGATCAGGCTTTGTGCGGGGATCGTGCGCGCAGGCACAACGATATCCGCCGCAACCGCAGGTGCGATCAGTAAAAAGAGGCTCAAAAGCCGGATCATCTGATTTGCACCGTTGAGCCGAGCATTTGGTCTGCGGCGGTGATCACTTTGGAGTTTAGCTCATAACCGCGCTGGGCTTCGATCAAATCAGTGACTTCGCGCACCGGATCAACCGAGCTGTCCTCAAGATAGCCTTGTCGTAACACGCCTAGCCCGTCTTGGCCGGGGTTTGTCACTGTGGATGGGCCAGAGGCGGGGGGTTCTAAAAATAGGTTTGAGCCAATCGCCTCGAGCCCCCTGGGGGTGATGAAGCCGGCCAGTGTAAATTGGCCAAGCTGTTCGGGTGCGACGCGGTCATTGAAATAGGCGTAAACCTCGCCCTCGGCATTGATTGAGATCGAGCGCGCATCGCGTGGAATGGTGATATTGGGCACCACAGGATAGCCATCTGATGTCACAATCAGACCATCGCCCGTACGCTTTAACCCGCCATCGCGGGTATAGGCCGCGGTACCATTTGGCAGCGTGACCTCTAGATATCCAGCGCCCTCAATCCCGACATCAAGATCGCCACTGGTCGCGGCAAGCGAGCCTTGTTGTAGGATCATTGAAACCGCCGTTGGCCGCACACCCAGGCCTAGCTGCACGCCCGTGGGCAAAACTGTGCCATCGGTTGCGTTAATCGATCCCGGGCGCTGCATTTGCTGATAGTGCAAATCCGCGAACTCAGCGCGTCTGGCGTTGTAGCCTGTTGTGTTCATATTGGCGAGGTTGTTTGAAATGACCTCGACGCGCATTTGCTGTGCGGTCATCCCGGCGGCAGCGATTTTTAAGGCACGCATATGGTTGCTCCTTTAGCGGTTCATGGCTTGGATGACGCCACGAATGCGCTCATCTTCTTGTTGGAGAAAATTTTGCCCCAATTCATAGGCGCGTTGCACTTCGATCATGCGCGCGATTTGTAAAACGGGATTGACGTTTGATGCCTCAAGAAACCCTTGTAAGACGCGGGCCTCTGGCGCGGGGATCGTGCCACCGGGCGCCACGAAAGTGACGCCACCCTCGCGGGTGAGCTGTGTGGGGTCATTGGGGACAACCACGCCCAATTGGCCGACGGGTTGTCCAGCGGCACTGATCGTGCCGTCAGGTGCAATGGCCACCGGGCCAACCCCTTGGGGCACAAAGAGCGGCGCGCCACCGGCATCCAGCACAGGATGCCCATCTGCTGTGACAAGATCACCCTGTCCATTCGGTGTGAAACTGCCCGCACGTGTCAACCGCTCGCCCGATGGGGTGAGGATCAGGAAAAACCCATCCCCTTCAATCGCGACATCGAATGTCCCCCCGGTTTGATTAAGCGCCCCTTGGGTCATGACCGTATCGCGCACGCGCGCTGTGGCCATAGAAAGCGATGGATCATCAGCACCAAGGTTTGTGACATGCTCAGAAAAGATCATGCCTTCGGCTTTATACCCCGTGGTCGCCGCGTTTGCGATGTTATTGGCCACGATCCGCAGTTCATTCGCGAGCCCGTTTTGCCGGGTGAGGGCCGTATATGAGGCGTTATCCATAGCTACCCTCCTGCAATGAGCGGTACGAGGCTCGTTTTGAAAAATGAAACGAGCGTTGTGGTCATAAAGTTCATGGTGACCCAAAACACCGCAGCAATCGCGGCAAGCTTTGGCACAAATGTCAGGGTCATTTCCTGAATGGATGTCAGCGCTTGAAACAATCCCACGATCAGGCCTGACACAAGTGCAACCGATAAGATCGGCAATGAGATCAAAAAGGCCGTCCAAAGCCCTTGACGCAGCGTATCGTAAAAGACGGCTTCAGACATATTATACTGGCATCCGCAGGATTTCTTGGTAGGCTTCGACGACCTTATCACGCACGGTCACTGCCGTTTGCACAGCAAGCTCGGTTTGCGCGAGCGCTTGGACTAGCGCATGCGGATCAGCGCCAGATGTCATGGCGTCCATCGCGGTTTTTTCGCTGGCGCGTAATGTGCTGATAAAATCTTGGGTCGCCCCTAGGAACGCTTGACCACCGCTGCCAGCATCGGCTGAAACAGCGGCTTTACCCGCAGCATAATTCTGGGCAACAAGGGCGTTACGAATATCCATTTCTTCTCTCCTTTATGTATTATCTGCGTAAGAGGTCCATCAGGGACTGCGACATCTGCCGGACCTGATCAAACATCTTAAGATTGGCCTCATAGCTGCGCTGTGCTTCGCGGGCGTCCGCGATCTCAACCAGCATGTTGACGTTTGAACCATCGTAATACCCGGCCCCATCCGCCATGGGATGCGCGGGGTCGTAGATACGTGCCAATGTGGTTTTATCTAGTGTAATGCGCCCGGTTTCGACGGTGCCATTCATCGCGTCCTCAAACGTAACGGTTTTGCGGCGATATCCGGGTGTATCCGCATTTGCGATGTTCTCAGACAGGTGGCGCAGCCTGTTGGCCTGCGCCTTTAACCCGCTTGATGCGACGCCAAGTGCGTCTGAAAAATCAGTCATACCCTCACCTCTTTTTTATCGGCTGATTGTTGCGCGAATAACCGTCATTGCATGACGGTAGATTGCCAGCGCACGCGAATGCTCGCGGCTGACTTCAACGGCAGATAGGATCTCATCCTCGAGAGAGACCGTATTGCCGTTTGGTGATGCTTCTGCTTGGGTCAATTGGGACCGCGCCACGCCATTGCTGCGATGAGACGTGGTCATGTGACCTGCCCGTGTCACACTGATCGAAATCTGATCGCCTGCGCGATAGCTGTCTTTGAAAGAGGGGATATGCTGCGCCTGAAACCCGGGCGTATCTGCATTTGCAATATTGCGGGTCACAACGGCCTGCCGCGCACCTGCATGCTTTGCCATTTCTGCGGCGGTTTGAAAAACCATAAGATTTTGGAACATGGGGGATTCTCCCTCCGCTGCGATTTCAACGAAGGTTTAAGAGAGATTCCTTAAAAAGAAGTTGTCTCAAATGCAGAAGGTTAAGGATGACAGCAGGTTTACTCTCGCAAATGACATCGGCTCTTGGGTCGGTATGTGTCACATACCCGGTCGGGCGGGTCGTGGCTGTGGCCGGTGGCACAGTGCATATTTCAGGGCTTATCCCGCAGGCGGGCTTGGGCGACCGGGTCGCGTTTCACAACGGCGATCTCAAAGGCGAGGTCGTGCGGCTCGACCGTGATATCTTGCATGTACTTGCGGATGGCCCAACGGATGGTGTCGCTGTGATGGATTGCGTGCGATTGCTTTCGCGCCCACATTTTGCACCGGATACAAACTGGATCGGACGGGTGATTGACCCTGATGGGCAGCCGCTTGATGGTGAGGTGCTGTTGCCCGCTGGTGAGCCGCGCGCGTTGCAAGCCCCACCGCCTGTGCCTCATAGTAGACGCGGCTTTGGCGCGCGGATTGAAACAGGGATCGCGGTCTTTAATACATTGCTCCCCGTTGTCACTGGGCAGCGCATTGGTCTGTTTGCAGGCTCAGGCGTCGGGAAATCTACACTGATCGCTGATCTTGCACGCGGGGCGCAGGCGGATGTGATTGTCATCGCATTGGTCGGTGAACGTGGCCGCGAGGTGCGACACTTTATTGATGAGGTCCTCGGCCCAGAGGGGATGCAACGTGCGGTCGTTGTGGCTGCCACTTCGGATCGTGCGCCACAAACGCGCCGCCGCTGTGCTTGGGCTGCAATGGCTGTGGCCGAGCATTTTCGCGATTGCGGGTTACATGTGATGCTCTTTGTCGATTCCGTAACCCGCTTTTGCGAGGCGCACCGCGAAGTCGCAATCGCAGGGGGCGAGGCTGCTGCTTTGCGGGGTTTCCCAGCTTCCACTGGGCCTGCGTTGTCAGCGCTTTGTGAACGGGCAGGGCCCGGTGCCGGTGACACAGGCGATATCACGGCGGTGTTTTCGGTGCTGGTCGCAGGCTCTGATATGGAAGAGCCCGTGGCGGATATGCTGCGCGGGGTGCTTGATGGCCATGTCGTCCTAGACCGCGCTATCGCCGAGCGGGGGCGCTTTCCGGCGGTTGATGTGTTACGGTCGGTCTCACGCTCGCTCCCGGATGCAGCGAGCCAGATTGAGAATATCGCAATCGCACAAACACGTGCGCTGCTCGGACAATACGACAAAGCCGAGCTGATGATCCAAGCGGGGCTTTACGCCAGTGGGAGCGATCCCCAGATTGACGCAGCTATTGCCTGCTACCCGGCAATCGATCGCTTTTTAGCAGTCAAAGATCAACGTGGCACGCCTGCGCATTTTAATGTGTTACGCCAAGCCTTAGCCCCCGCCAATCAAATGCGCGAAAACCTTGGTTAGCATGCGCCGCGCTATACATTCTTAGGTTTAGAAATATCCCGGGGGTCTG
>CAKMZE010000008.1:6978-10061 GCA_929200295.1 uncultured Alphaproteobacteria bacterium | reverse complement strand
GGCTGGCCCCCAGCGTTGGTTTGTCTGGGGGCTGGCCCCCAGTGTTGGTTTGTCTGGGACGCGCCAGAATATATTGCCCTAAGCCGCCTTTGCGCGCTGAATATTGAGGATTTCAATCACCATCGCCGCGGTCCAGGTGAATTGATCGCCGCCGCAAGGTTCTGCATCATGCGGCCCGTAATATTCGGCAAAACCGCTTTCATCGATCAAGCGAATGCAATCTTGCATGACCCGCTCAGAGGTGCCTGTTTGCCCTGCATTTTGCAGCCCATTGGCAATCATGAAATTGACGATCAGCCACACAGGGCCGCGCCAATAGCGCAGGGCGTCAAACGCAGGATGCGTGGGGTCATGGCTGGGCACGACATAGGCGCAGGTCTCTGCAATGGCGTTGATGCGGGTGCTGATTGTCGCTGCACGCTGCGGCGGGATTGGCGCGAAACTGGCGAGCAACCCGCCAATTGACGGGCTATCGATTGCCGTACCTATCGCCCTGTCCCAACATAAGTATTGCGCGTGATCCGCGCTCCATAATGTTTCAAGCGCCGCAAGCCCACGATCAGCGAGCGCCCGTGATTGTGTGGCGATCTCTGTCTCACCCAATGCGGTTGCGACCATAGCAAGATCAGCACATGAGCGGATCAGGATCCCGTTAAACCCGGGGTCGACAACCTGAAACGGTGACGCATCATGAAGCTTGCTGTTATCCCAGCCCAAGCTGCGAAAACGCTGCACAAGCCAGATATAGCGTTTGTATTGTTCATCCGTCGGGCGGTGCTCTGGGTTGGCATGGGATGTGTCGCGCCGATTGAGCGGACCAACCCCATCTGTTGGGATGCGGGCGAATGCCTCATCCCAATCGACCGCATTATCGCGCCCGGATTCCCAAGGATGGATGATCGCAACAAGCCCGGTTTTCTGAGGATCCCGCATCGTATAAAACCACTGATGCCAGGCATGGATTTTAGGCAGCAGCGCCTTGGCCTTTTCACGGGCCAGCGCGCTATCTTTTGCGCGCTCAAAAATACGCCGCACAGCAAACCCTGCGACGGGTGGTTGGGTGATGCCTGAGGTGGGCGTCGCGCGCCCGGTTTGCCAGACATCAGGCCCCGGATAATACCCATCATCCTCTTGATGAAAGATAATATGCGGCACCATCCCGTCGTCCCATTGATGGGCAAAGAGCGTGGTGATTTCTGTCCAAGCGCGGGGTTCATCAAAATGCGCAAAGCCCAAAGCACTGAGCGCGCTATCCCAATTCCATTGAAAGGGGTACAGCCCATGGGTTGGCACCGTATAATGGCCGCGGTCATTATTGCGCATCACCGCAATGGCGCGCGTCTTCATATCGTTCTCTATTGTCATTTATGTCACGGCCAACGTTGTTTGTGGGTTAAACCAGCGTATCCGGTCAGGTTGCGGCGCAAGGTGCAGCGTGTCCCCCATGCGCACGGATGTGTCACTTTCTAAGATCGCGCGGAACAAGTTCTCACCGACTTTGCATGTCACCAGAAGATGCGCGCCCAAAGGTTCGACAACCTTTACGACCGCCTCAATACCAGCATCAGCAAGGCGGAGATCCTCTGGGCGGATCGCAAACTGTAACGGGCCATCGTGATCTTTGGGCCCTTGGTAATTCTGCCCTGCAACAGCCCATTGCCCGGCCTGCCCATCAACACGCGTAGCATCCAGAAAGTTCATCGGTGGGTTGCCGATAAAGCCCGCAACAAAGGCCGCAGCCGGATTGCGATACACCTCAATCGGTGAGGCCGCTTGCACGATCTTACCCTCATGCATCACGCTTATTCTATCCGCCATACTCATCGCTTCTACCTGATCATGGGTCACGTATATTGCGGTGGTTTTGCTTTCGGCCAAAACACCCTTGAGCTCAGCCCGCATTTCCATGCGCAATAACGCATCAAGGTTAGACAAAGGTTCATCCATCAAAATAACATCCGGCTCCATCGCCAAGGCGCGGGCCACAGCAACCCTTTGGCGCTGCCCACCAGAAAGCTCACCCGAGTAACGCTTGAGCAGCTGTTCGATATGCATCAGCCCTGCCGTCCGCTCGACCCGGCGGGTCACCTCATCATTTGGCAGTTTTTGCATACGCAACCCAAAGCCGATGTTTTCAAAAACGGTCATATGCGGAAACACCGCGTAGTTTTGAAACACCATCGCGATACCGCGATCCTTGGGGGAAAGATGATCAATACGGCGCCCGCCGATCCAAATCTCGCCTGTCGTGGCTGTTTCAAGCCCGGCGATGATCCGCAAAAGTGTCGATTTTCCGCAACCTGATGCGCCAAGCAGAACCATAAATTCCTGATCTGCAATGGTGAGGTTGATGTCGTGCAGCGCTTGGTAATCACCAAAGCGTTTTGCGACGTTTTTGATCTGGATTTCAGCCATTATCCGGTGTCCTTTTTTCTAGTGCACCGCCTAGCGGTTTGCGATGCCCCACATGGCGAAAAGATATTTGCGTACAGCGAAGATAAAGATCAGCGCAGGCACGACCAAAATAAACCCACCAGCAAATTTCAGATGCAGGGGGGATGTATCAAGATTTTGCAACAAAAACGCAGTGAGCGTGCGATTTTCGATGGTCAAAACAGCCGCTGCAAAAACCTCATTCCACGAGATCACAAAGGCAAAGATCGCAGAGGCCGTGATGCCCGGTAGAATGAGCGGCAAGACGACCTTGGTGAAGGCAGTGATGCGCGTACAGCCGAGCGTCCATGCGGCCTCTTCCAGCTCGAGCGGGATGCCCGAGAAGAGCGAAAAGGTGATCAACACAGCAAAGGGAATAGCCAATGTCGTATGCACCAAGGCCAGACCAAAGATCGTGTCGTCTAACCCGGTGCGAATAAACATTACGGCCAATGGCAGCGCGAGCAGTGGCAGCGGAAACGCACGGGTGAGCAAGATGAGCATGCGAAACAGCTCTTTGCCCCTAAAATCAAACCGCGACAGCGCATATCCCGCAGGTGCGCCGACAAGGATCGATAAGATCATTGTGATGCCTGCCACAAGCACTGAGTTTTTCAGCGCAGTGAGCATGCCCGCGAAACCCGCAAAAA
>CAKMZE010000008.1:0-6968 GCA_929200295.1 uncultured Alphaproteobacteria bacterium | reverse complement strand
CCGCAAAAAACTGTAGCGAGCCCATGTCAAACTCGGGCCAAAGCGGCTTGGGAAAGCTGCTGACTGTTTCTGGCGAGGAAAGCGTGTTGATCAGCAAAAAATAAATCGGGACGATAACCCAAGCACACAGCAGCACCACAGCTGATGCGTAAACATAGCGCCCGGCTTTGCGGGTGTTTGGCGGGGCGGTGAGGCTGGCAGTATCGGTCATATCGATGCCCCCTTCGGTACGCGTAAGATACGCAGAATGATCAGAGTAAAGGCGATCGAGATCGCAAGGATCACCAGCGCAATCGCCGCCGCAGCGCCACCATTTAAGAGCTCAAACTGATAGGCGTAGGTTTCGCCCATCAGGACAGGGAAGAGCGTCCCGCCAAGGGCTGCCACAACAGCAAAGACCTCGAACGCTAGGATCACGCGCAAGACAAGTGCGGTTTGCAAAGAGGGTCGCAGCATCGGCAAAGTGATGCGGATAAACCGCTTCCAAGGTGAGGCGCCAAAGACCTCGGCGGCTTCATAATATTCTTTTGGGATCAGGCCAATGCCGGCAACAAGGATCACCAGCATAATCGCAGTGGCACGCCAAATTTCAGCCAGCGCAATTGCAACGAACACGAGCGTGGGGTTTTGATAGCTGAGCAGGTTCATCGGGCGGTCGATAAGGCCAAGACCGCTCATCATTGTGTTAAGGAAACCGGATTGGTCAAAGATTGCCAGCCAGATGATACCGGCGGCAAGATCAGAAATACCCAAGGGTATGGTCCAGACATAAAGCACCAAATCCCGGCCCTTTTGCATCTTGGACACCATCGTTGCCATCAACAGCGCCAAGGCCAGCTGGATCGGTACAACGGCTGCCGCCAAGAGCAGGGTGTTTTTCAGTGAGATCGGGAATTTCCAGTGTGCGAACACATCTTGGAAATTGCGCATCGAAAAGCTGCCATCATAATGAAAGGCTTGCTGAGAGACTAAAACGAATGGGTAGAGAAAAAAGACGCAGAGAAATATCGTCACAGGCGCAATGAGGACATAAGGCAAAATCCGGGTATTCATTGGGATGCTCCTCTTACAATGTCAAACTCACATGAAGTGGGCGTATACCCGAGCTCTTATCACCTCAAGAGCCCGGATATAGCGGGAGTTAACTGGATCAGAAAGCCAGATTACTCGACTGGGCAAGCACCATCAGATGGGGCATCAGGTGCCCAGCAAGGTGCGCCAGTTTCGTTCATGATCGCGGCTAACTTGCCTTTTTGGTCATCCAGAACAGTACGGATGTCCTGACCAGCCAAAACGATACGCTCGAATGAGTCGACGAAGACGCGGTTGAAATCGCCGCCCTTATCGCCAAGACCCGCAGGAAGCAGACCTGGGTTTGCATCCGCAGAGGCGCTCATCAATGCGACAGCGTTACCCGCAGCCTGCACAGCAGGTGGCAGATCGCCTGGCAATTCAACATCTACCACAGGGAAGAAGTTGGTTGCACGCAGTGTTGCAATCTGTGTCTCAGGTTTGAGCATATGTGCAACCAGTGCTTTGGCTGCATCCATATCAGGTGCTGTCCGCGGGATCGCGACACCTGCGAGAACGGGCATAAAGCCACGGCCTGCTGGACCCGCTGGTGCTGGGAACGCGACAAAGTCGTCAGGACGCTCGTTAAACGCCTGTGCCAGACGTGATGTGTGATCAAATACGATCCACGCATCGCCAGACAAAAGCTGCTCTTGCAGGAATGAGAAGTTCGTTGAAGCTGGGTTTGTGTGTGCCCAAAGCTCGCGGAATTTTTCCCATGCGCCAACGGCTTCGTCAGACGCGAAGGTCCGCACAACACCGTCTGTGAATGATGGGTAGAGATACCCTTGGAAGAAGCGGTGTTTGAGACCCTTTGGACCAGCAGGGAAGCCAAATTTTGCTTCGCCTTCGCCTTCGTGCACATTGGCAGCCCATGCGATCAGCTCGTCATATGACAATGCATTGATGTCAGCACCTTCTGGCAGATATGGCAGCGCTTGCTTGTTTGCTGCCATAATGTAGCTGGCCTGCATCCAAGGGATGTACTGCATCTGATCTGTGCCAAGTTTTGACAGGCTATTAAATGTCCCGCTTGAAGACATCATGCCAAGATCGCCAAGATCAACCAAATCATCGGGGTTCATCGCAGAGAAATCGCCATGCAGCGCGCCAAGCACACCGATGGTGCCTGTGTTTGCTGTCAATTCAGCGTTCAGACGTGTCAGCCAAGGGCCACCGTCGTTTGGCTGATAGTCGATGTCCATACCAGCACCAGAAAGCACTTGCTCGCGCATGGCTTGGGCTTCTTCAACAGGCTTTGCCTGTGTTGACCAAAACAGGACATCTGCATGCGCGACAGATGCTGTCAACGCGAGCGCAAGGCCTGCTGTGGTCCGCTTAAGTGTTGTGTTTAGGTTCATATCTTCCTCCCAAAAAGATGACTGAGATAGCCACAAATCTGATTTAACCACCTCAAACGCGCTCTGTTACCCTGCGAAATCAGAGACAAGAGCGATACATCAAAATTGCCGAAGCTAAAGCAATAGCCCGACTCAGTCTTGATGTGATAATCATGATATAACGATATATCACCTGTCAATCACTTTGCGGTAATTTCTATGAGGCGCCTTTGAAAAGAGGCTTTCTACTTGATTTCAAGCGTATGAAATCGCAGAATTTGGCACGCAATTGTATGATGAACGGGTGTGATGTGCGGGCGAAACCGACCTTAGGAAGTGTTGCCAAAGCTGCGGGGGTCTCGATCCCGACGGTCAGTCAGGTGATGCGTGGAACAGGCCGGATTTCCCAAGAAACCCGAAGCCGCGTGTTTCGGGCGGCAAAGGAATTGCACTATGTGCCAGACTCGCGCGCGGCCTCTATGCGCTCAGGCGAGAACCGCGAGGTTGGTTTTGTGATGAACCAGCTTCTCAACCCGTTTAACGCAGAGGTCGTGAGCGGCGCCGTCGATCTGCTTGAGGACGAGGGGTACATCGTTTCGATCCTTGATACGCGGGATGACGCCGCGCGCCAAAGCAACCATCTGGAGACGTTTATCCGCCACGGGCGGGGCGGTCTGATGTGGGTGCCTGCTTTGGACACGCCAGATGAAACGTTCCAGATGCTTGCCGCCCAAGGCATGCCCACGGTGACCTTTTTGCGCCGCTTGCGTGATGATCTGGATCACGTTGGGATTTGCGATGCGCAAGCGACAGCCCATGCAACGGAATACCTACTTGATCTAGGTCATCATCATATCGCCTATCTTGGTGGGGCGGATATGACTGTTGTGCGGCAAGACAGGATCGCAGGCTATCAAAATGTGATGCAAGAAAAGGGGGGCGTGCCCCCGGTTATTTGGGCATCAGATGATAATAAGCGCGCAGGCCTAGATGCGATGCTTGCACTGCTGGACGCACATCCTGAAACCACAGCTGTGGTGTGTAACGGGGATATGGTTGCGATTGGCGCGTGTCTTGCATTATTGCGCGGTGGGCTTGAACCGGGGCGCGATGTGTCGATCATCGGCTTTGACGATATCCAAGACGCAGCGGTTGCGACACCGCCCCTGACGACAATGTCTGTCTCACCGCAAAAACTGGGTAAAACGCTCGCTAGGGTTCTGTTGGACCGGATCCAAGATCCGGGCATGCCCGTGACGATCTCAGAAGTTCTGCCGGATTTGATCGTCCGCGACACAACCGCACCGCCGCGCTAAGCCTGTTTTTCAGGCCTTTGCGCGCTCTTGTGCAACCTCAGCGTTTTGTAATGGCATACGCTTCCCGGCTTGTGTCACATCTGGGTCATAGGGTGTGCGGGCAAAAACCTTGCGCACCATTGGGGTGAAAAATTCAATAGGAAGCATGTCGTATGCGGGATCAAAGCTCGCTTGATCCCAGCGCTCGCAAAACACAACACAATCGTCATAGTAGGGGCTGTCACGGAACGCCTGCTTTTTGTCTGGGTCTGCACCGACGTGCTCAGCATAATAAGTGAGCTGAAAATCACCATGCTTTTCAACGGTCCATGCGCATTGTTCGCGCACAAATGGCCGCAGGATCGCGGCGGCGTATTCATCATGATTATAGGGCGCATAAATATCGCCGATGTCATGCAGCAGGGTTGAGACAACCCAATCAATATCAGCACCATCACGCCACGCCCGTGTGGCAGATTGCAAAGAATGGCCAAGCCGCGTGACTTGGTAACCTGAGAGGCTTTCATCAAGCTGCACAAGTGCTGTAACCAGGCGGTCAGCCGTGCCTGCTGCATATTCCGTCTCGTGTTCGGTCAGAAAGTCGTAATCTTCCTTTGTACCATCTTTCATTTGCGTGAAACTGACCTGATCCATTGTCGTGTGCCTTTATTGAGATATGACGCATATGATCTGTGCTGAATTACGGATATTTTGCAATGGTTTTATGCATCAATAATAGACAACGAGCCCGCATTCAGGCAGATGCTAAACAAGCAACGTCATAAAGGGCATCGGAATGCATAATTCAAACTATATCTGCGGGGAATGGGTTTCTGGCGATACAGAGATCGCAAATGTGAACCCATCGGATCTCAGCGATGTTATTGGGCAGTTTGCGCAGGCAACATCTGCGCAGTTAGAGGCAACCCTAGATCAGGCGCAGGCCGCGCAAAAAGAATGGGCCGCTTATGGGATTGAGCGTAAATATAACGTTCTGATGGCCATCGGCACCGAGATGATGGCCCGCGCAGAAGAGCTGGGCACGTTGCTTTCGCGCGAAGAAGGCAAACCAATTGCCGAGGGCAAGGGCGAGGTGTATCGCGCTGGTCAGTTCTTTACCTATTATGCGGCAGAAACCCTGCGCCAAATGGGTGAAACAGCTGATTCTGTGCGCGATGGGATCGAGATCGATGTACGCCGCGAACCGATTGGCACCGTCGCGATTATTTCGCCATGGAATTTCCCAACGGCGACAGCGTCTTGGAAAATCGCACCTGCGCTCTGCTATGGCAATGCGGTGGTGTGGAAGCCTGCAAATGTGACCCCAGCCTCTGCTGTGGCTTTGGTTGAGATTATTGCGAGACAAGACATTCCCAAAGGGCTCGTGTCTTTGGTCATGGGATCGGGCGGTACGATTGGCCAACAATTGGTCGAAAGCACAAAGGTCAATGCGATTAGTTTCACCGGCTCAGTTCCCGTTGGCAAAAGCATCGCGGCCGCTGCAATCGGAAACCTGACCAAAGTACAGATGGAAATGGGATCAAAGAACGCGCTGGCTGTGATGGATGATGCCGATCTTGATCTGGCTGTTAATCTCGCGCTGGGCGGTGCCTTTGGCGGGTCGGGACAAAAATGCACGGCGTCTTCGCGGCTGGTGGTGCACCGCGCGGTGCATGATGCCTTTGTCGAGAAACTGGTCGCAGGGGCAAAGGCGATGAAAGTTGGCCATGCGCTTGAGGCAGGCACACAAATCGGCCCTGTCGTGTCCGAACAGCAGCTCAACGAAAACCTCGCCTATGTAGATCTCGCCGCATCCGAAGGGGCCGAGCTGCTTTGCGGTGGTGCCCGCCTTGAGATGCCACATAACGGATACTACATGTCGCCCGGTGTCTTTGCTGGCACAACAAATGACATGCGCATCAATAGAGAAGAGATGTTTGCCCCGCTTGCCTGCGTGATCGCTGTCGATAGCTATGATGAGGCATTACATGTTGTAAACGATACGCATTTTGGCCTGACATCTGGCATCGTGACAACCAATTTGGCCCGCGCAACACACTTTCGCCGGAACGCGCAAACAGGCTGCGTGATGGTCAATCTACCAACAGCTGGCACCGATTATCACGTACCATTTGGGGGGCGCGGCGATAGCTCTTATGGCCCACGCGAGCAGGGTCGCTCTGCGGCTGAATTTTATACCGTTGTGAAAACCGCCTATATTGCGTCAGGGCAGCCTGCGTAATGCGCATCGATAATCTGCAATACGCAAATTGGTCAGAGAAAATCTTTCGACAAATGCGCGAGGGTGGGGTGGACGCTGTCCATGTCACCATCGCGTATCACGAAAATTTTCGTGAAACTGTCCTGAATTTTGAACAGTGGAACCGCTGGTTTGAACAATTCCCTGATCTGATCATGAAGGGACAATGGGCGTCAGATGTTGATCGCGCGCGTGAAACAGGGCGCACGGCGATCTTTTTCGGGTTTCAAAACCCGAGCCCGATGGAAGACGATATTGGGCTGATCGAAATTTTGCACACATTGGGCGCGCGTTTTATGCAGTTGACCTATAACAACCAGTCACTATTGGCGACAGGTTGTTACGAGGCCGAAGATGCAGGTATCACCCGCATGGGCAAACAGGTGATCCGTGAGATGAATCGCGTCGGTCTTGTCATCGACATGAGCCACTCGGCGGATCGTTCTACGATTGAGGCTGCTGATATATCGCAGCGCCCCATCGCGATCACCCATGCGAATCCTTATGAATGGTGCCCCGCACTGCGCAATAAAAAGGATGATGTGATCAGCGCTGTGACGCAAAACGGCGGGATGCTTGGGTTTTCAGTGTATCCGCATCATCTCAAGGATAAATCAGACTGCACGCTACATAGTTTCTGCGAGATGATCGCACGCACCGCAGAGAGATTCGGTGCGGCGAACCTCGGGATTGGCACAGATCTGTGCCAAGATCAGCCCGATAGCGTTGTGGAATGGATGCGTGTCGGGCGTTGGAGCAAGGATATCGATTATGGTGAAGGCTCAGCCGCTGCACCTGGTTTTCCGCCAATGCCCGTGTGGTTCAAAGATAACCGTGATTTTGACCAGATCGAATCTGGGTTAAAGCAGGTTGGTTTTGATACGGATGAGGTGGCGGGTATCATGGGTAAAAATTGGTATCGGTTTTATCAAACAAATTTTGTGGCAAAGAGCGACGTTAATTAGGCAGCGGACTCATAAAACTCGATCCAGAGTCTTACCG
>CAKMZE010000007.1:35987-48219 GCA_929200295.1 uncultured Alphaproteobacteria bacterium | reverse complement strand
CGATCGATCAAAATGCCTGAGAACAAAAAGTAGGGGAAAACAATGACCCGTTTATAAGGCAGGCGCGCCACATGCTGAAGACAAGGTTCAACCAAGGGGAAGGTCACACCAGAGTAGCCAACCTCGCACCAACCAAAGCCCATGCCCTCTTGGATCATCCGGGCGATCTTTGACACATTGCCATTTGCATCAGGATCAGACGCGCCCCGACCGATCACCACAAGACATGTTTCCTCAAGCGGTAGCGCGCCGTATTTGCTATTGGCCCGGTCAACCGCCTCTTGCACGCGGCCTGCGGCAGCGGCGATCATCTTTGGATCAACCCCAAGCTCGCGCCCATAGCTGACCTGCAAGCCATGTTTCGCAGCATAGGTATTGAGCACCGTTGGGATATCGTTCTTTGCATGCATTGCAGCAAACAGCATCCCCGGCACAGCTAAAATGCGATCACAGCCAGCGTTGCGCAGATTGTCCAACCCATCACGGATCACCGGGTTTGCAAACTCAAGATAGCCGTAATCGGTCATCCAATCATCAGGCAGGTAAGCTGGCAGCTTTTCTGCCAATGTCGCAAATTCCGCGACCGCTGATTGGCTGCGCGACCCGTGGCCGCAAATCATCACACCTGTTTTCATGCGGTAGCTTCCTCTTCATCTTGGGTGTCGTCTGCATCTGCATCGTCTGATTTACCTGAAAGCGCACCAGCAAGCCCCGCGATGATCGCAATCCCAATTGCCGCCCCCGCGACCCAATGGTCATGCCCTGCCAGCAGCCCGATATGCCCCGGATCAGCCGCAACAGGCCCAGAGATTGCTATCATTACGATGATCAATAAATTGCGCATTTGACACCCCTCTTTCCTAAACGCGCTCCGGACAGAGGCCCTGTCTCAAGTCTGAGAAAGGTCAGGTCTGACGATGCGGCACGTCGGTTCCCAATGTGGGTCAACCTGATGCCGCCAACCTTTCTGGCCAATGCGGCGTCGTCTTATACTGGTCTATATGTCGATGCCGCCCCAAGGGCAAACCGAATTGCGACATTTCACACCCCACCCCCGCCGCGCGGGATCTGTGCGAAAATGCATGGCCTCTGCGCTTTGATCGCTATTTTCATGTCTCGCGTCACCGCGTATCTATTTTCCAAATGATGGATGAGGAATAGCACATGGGTCAATTGGTAGATGGTGTTTGGCATGACGTTTGGTATGACACAAAGACGTCTGGTGGCGCTTTTGTGCGCTCAACAGCAAAGTTTCGCAATTGGATCACGGCGGGTGGCCAAGCTGGACCAACCGGCGAGAGCGGCTTTCAGGCCCAAAGCGGGCGTTATCATCTTTATATATCAAACGCTTGCCCTTGGGCGCATCGGACAATGGTATTTCGCGCGCTCAAAGATCTGACATCACATATCGATGTCTCGGTGGTGCATCCTGATATGCTCTCTGAAGGGTGGACGTTTGCAACCGATGGGCAGGGTGCCACGGGCGACAGGCTCTTTGGTAGCGCCTATGTGCGTGACATCTATCTCAGGGCAGACCCGCAAATCTCGGGCCGGGTCACCGTGCCTATTTTGTGGGACAAAGAGCAAAACACAATCGTTTCCAACGAATCGTCTGAGATCATCCGCATGTTCAACAGTGCCTTTGATGGCATAACGGGTAACACGGATGATTATTGGCCCACCCCTTTGCACGACCGCATTGAGGGATTTAACACCCGCATCTATGACACGGTCAATAATGGGGTCTACAAATGCGGCTTCGCCACAACGCAAAGCGCATATGATGCCGCGATTGACCCGTTGTTTGACAGTCTCGACTGGCTCGAAGAGCATCTGAGCACACATCAATTCTTACTCGGGGATGAGATCACAGAAGCCGATTGGCGACTCTGGACCACGCTCATCCGCTTTGACCCTGTGTATCATTTGCATTTCAAATGTAATCGCAAGCGGATTGTCGATTATCCGCATCTTTGGGCCTACACCCGTGCGCTCTATCAATGGTCGGGCGTGCGCGACACGGTCAACATGGCACATATCGTGCGGCACTATCATTACAGCCACGCAACGATTAACCCACACCGCATTATCCCCACGAACCCTATTTTGGATTATGATGCGCCACATGGGCGGCATACATCATAGGGCTTATCCAGTAGAAACGACCTTGCGCTCCGGTTCTTGCGACCCATAGTGATGCACAATTTCTGCCAAATCCTTTGGGCACATCGTCGTTTCCACAAAGGCCCGCGCATTTGCGCTATGAGAAAAGATTGACCCATCTGAAAAGAATGTTGTGTCTGTTACAAACACAACGCTCGCGCGCGGCTGATTAAACTGCGCAAAATCCGCAACCGTCAAAGCGCTGCCCTCTTCTAAAACGAGGTCCAACACGATCACATCATAATTTTTGTCCTGTAATGCAATCAGCGCTTCGCTGCCTGTTGCAATCAATTCGACACAAGCGTTCATCCGTTCTAAATGTCTTTGCCAAACCGTTCCAAGCGCATCATTGCTTTGAACGATAAGTACACACATTAAATCCTTCATATTTACCCCACCCATTCCAACCCTGTGCCAACAGGGGCGACGTCACAACTTTTTCTTATTTCTGCCCAATTCCCTAACGAAAGGTTAACGTTTGCAATCCGTAACGTCATTTTCTGTGAACAACGTTTCGACGCTTGTGAAATCGGCATAAATCCGCTTGAAAGACATCTAAGAGATGAGAGGTACATCATGACGACTTGGATCACGATCTGTGACACCTGCAAGCGCCCCGAATGGGACGCCGCACAAAATGCCCAAACTGACGGTGAGACATTCGCCGCGCTGATCGAGACCGCATGCGCAGATTTATCAGATGTCGCGACCCGGCGCACATCATGCCTCATGGGATGCAAAGGCGCGTGCAACGTCGCAATCCAAGCCACGGATAAGCTCGCCTATACGCTGGGTAATTTTGAGCCAGACGCAGAATCGGCCGCAGGTGTCGCCGCATATGCTGCCCTACACGCCGAAAGCGAAACAGGCCAAGTTCCGTTTCGCACTTGGCCACAAGCGATCAAAGGCCATTTTGTCACCCGCCATCCCCCATTGCCCAAATAAGATCACAGATGACGCAGACACCCAGAGATCACGGTGGCGGGCTTGATGCCGCAATTGCGCAATATGGCGGCACGCGTGAGGAGTGGCTGGATCTATCCACCGGGATCAACCCGCAGCCTTATCCTCTGCCGAAACTGACCACAGATGCTTGGACAGCACTGCCTGATACGGCTGCTTTTGACCAGCTCATCGCCCGCGCGCGCCAGTTCTGGGATGTACCACCGCAGGCCGCCATCCTGCCCACCCCCGGCGCATCAGCGGCAATCGCGCAGCTACCGCGCATACAAAAAACCGGCACCGTCGCAATTACCGGCCCCACATATAATGAACACGGCGCAAGTTTCCGCGCCGCGGGCTGGGCGCTTGGGCAAGACGATCCCGATGCGATCGTCGCTGTGCATCCCAACAACCCAGATGGAAAGATCTGGAACGTCGGTGATCTCGCAGCCCCCTTTTGTATCATTGACGAGAGCTTTTGTGATGTCATGCCCGAACACTCTTTGATCGCGCGCGCAGAGCAACCAGGCACGGTTATACTCAAAAGCTTTGGCAAGTTTTGGGGCCTCGCGGGGCTGCGCCTTGGCTTTGTGATCGGGGACCCTGACATTGTGAACACACTGCGCGAAACGCTTGGCCCATGGCAGGTTTCAGGCCCCGCGCTGCAGATCGGCGCCGAGGCCCTGAGCGATTATCAATGGGCTGAAGAAACCCGTGCAAGGCTGACCGCAGACAGCGACCGCCTCGATGCCCTGATGACCACACAAGGTGCTGTGGCGCTAGGCGGCACAGCACTGTTTCGTCTATACGAAGTCGCCGATGCCAAAGCCGCCCAAGCACAGCTTGCGCAGCATAAGATCTGGTCAAGGATATTCCCTTACTCTGATACCTGGCTGCGCCTTGGCTTACCGGGCGATGAAAGCGATTGGTCACAGTTCGAGGCCGCGTTTTGACGCTCTTTTATGCGATGATTATGGATGCCATTTTCGGTGAACCCAAATGGCTTTGGTCGCGGACATCGCATCCCGTGGTCCTGATGGGAAAGCTTGTCGGTTGGTGCGATCAAAAATTCAATCATGGGTCCAGTCGCAAACTCGCAGGAATTATGGCCTGTGGCAGTCTTGTTATCGGCGCTGGTGCGCTTGGGCAAATTATTGGGGCTTTTCCTGACGATGTAATCGATATGTTCATCCTCGCCATCATGATCGCACATAAATCCCTCGTCCAGCATGTTAAAGCTGTTGCAAACGGCTTGCGTCTCTCGCTTAACGAGGGCCGCCATACCGTGGCGATGATCGTCAGCCGCGACACAGATAGCATGGACCAAAGCGCAGTTGCCCGTAGTGCGATCGAAAGCGCGGCTGAAAACCTATCAGACGGCGTCATTGCCCCTGTGTTTTGGTTTGTGATCGCGGGGTTACCAGGGCTATTCATTTATAAAATCGTCAACACAGCTGATAGTATGATTGGCTACATGACCCCGCAATACCGCGACTTTGGCTGGGCAGCGGCCCGGCTTGATGATCTGTTAAATATCATTCCCGCGCGATTGACCGCTCTTTTGCTATGGCTGCCCCATAGCAAGGGCGCGTGGTCTGACATTGCTAAAGACGCGCGCATGCATAAATCCCCCAATGCAGGCTGGCCAGAGGCCGCCATGGCCTATGCACTTGATGTCGCACTTGCAGGGCCGCGCAGCTACGCAGGTACGCTGCAAGATTTCCCATATGTAAACCCACAAGGAAAACAGATCTTGGGGCCAAATGACATTGACCGTGCCAGCACATTGCTATGGCAGGCTTGGGCGATTGTCCTAATGGTCGCTTTGGTCGGCGGTTTGTCTCCCTTCAGCTGGCGGTGACGCTTATCATCACTTGCATGCAATCCGTTAACCGCTAGATTCACCCAACAAACATTACGGGAGTTTGATATGCGCACGGCCTTGGCTTTTTGTCTTCTTGCCTCAACAGCAGCCGCAGATTGCGGCGGCAGCTTTACTGGGTTTCTCGACGGGGTGCGCACAGAGGCGCGCGCACGCGACCTGCCCGAAGAGGCGATCTCGCGCTTTCTTTCTGGTGCGAGCTTGGACCAAGCCGTGCTCAAGGCAGACCGCAGCCAGAGCGTCTTTCAAAAGGATTTTCTCGCATTCTCGCGCGCATTAATCAGCCAGCACCGCATGGACCACGGCGCACGCAATGCCGCGCGCTATGACAGCACGTTTACCCAGATCGAGGCGCGCTACGGAATCCCGCGCGGAGTACTATTGGCGTTTTGGGCGTTCGAAACAGACTATGGTGCCGTGCAGGGCAGCTTTAACACCCGCAACGCGCTTTTGACCCTTGCCCATGATTGCCGCAGGCCCGAGCTGTTCCGCCCACAAGTCTTTGCAGGTATTCAGCTCACTGCGGAACGCGGCATGAACCCCTCCACGACCACAGGCGCTTGGGCCGGCGAGATTGGGCAGGTCCAAATGCTGCCCGGTGATATCATCGAAAACGGCCGCGACGGTGATGGCGATGGGGTCGTCGATCTCAAAGGATCATCACCAGATGCGCTGATGTCTGGCGCCTCTGTCTTATCCTCACTCGGATGGCGCGCGGGTGAGCCTTGGCTACAAGAAATCACAGTGCCCGCAACCCTCAACTGGGCCGAGACCGGGCTGAACCACCCCAAAACCGTCGCCGAATGGAACGCACTTGGCGTGACTTCACGCGATGGCACAGCACCCGAGACACTGACAGCTCGCGTGCTCCTGCCCATGGGGCGCAATGGTCCAGCATTCTTTGCCTACGAAAATTTCGACGTCTATTTTGAATGGAACAAAAGCTTTGTCTACGTGACAACAGCGGCCTATTTCGCAACCCGTCTTTCCGGTGCGCCTGCCTATAATGCAGGCAACCCAAGCCCGGCACTCACCGGCGAAGAGATGCAATTGCTACAACAAAAGCTCACTGCGCGCGGGCATGATGTGGGCGGTATTGATGGGATCTTGGGTGCCAAAACCCGCGAAGCCGTACAGCGCGAACAATCACGACTTGGGCTTCCCGCTGACGCATGGCCCACCCACGCCCTCTTGAACACACTCTAGGCTCAGCAGGCACAGCATTGCGGGATGGTGGGAGGGGCGTCGGCGCAGCCGCGCGTCTCACAACATCCCTTAAGCCACCATTGCCGCTGCTTTTTTCAGATCCACAGACACAAGCTGCGACACACCTTGTTCGCCCATGGTCACGCCAAACAGGCGATCCATCCGGCTCATCGTGACGGCATGGTGGGTGATAATCAAAAACCGTGTCTCAGTCCTGCGCGTCATCTCATCTAACAAATCGCAAAACCGGGTCACATTCGCATCATCCAAAGGCGCATCAACCTCATCGAGCACACAGATCGGCGCTGGGTTTGCAAGGAACACCGCAAAGATCAGCGCCAGCGCCGTCAATGTCTGCTCGCCACCCGACAAAAGCGAAAGCGTCGATAGCTTCTTGCCCGGTGGTTGGCACATGATCTCAAGCCCGGCTTCCAACGGATCATCAGATTCGACCAAAACCAGTTTCGCCTCTCCCCCGCCAAACAGATGCGTAAAGAGCATGCCAAAGTTATCATTCACCTGCTCAAACGCCGTCAGCAGCCGTTCACGGCCCTCTTTATTAAGCCCCGCAATCCCTGTGCGCAAGGCCGCAATCGCGCTTTCCAGATCGGTCTTTTCTGCAATCAGCGCATCATGCTCAACCTGCACATCCTTTGCGTCTTCTTCCGCGCGCAAATTGACAGCCCCCAATGCATCGCGTTGGCGCTTAAAGCCATTCACCTGCCCCTCGATCACATCCGCCGCAGGCATATCATCCACCGCTACTTCAAGCGTCTCCAACAGCGCTTGCGGTGTCACGCTCTGCGCCTCCATGATCCGCTCTGCCGCATAAGCAACGGTTTCTTTTGCAGCGTCTGCGCGGGCCTCAGACCGCGCCCGCGCCTCGCGGGCCTCTGAGGCCGCGCGCTCTGCATCGCGCTCATTATGCCCGGCCTGGCGCAAGACCTCATCTGCCTCAGCTAGCGCATCCGCCGCCTTTTTTCGGCGCGCCTCGGCTTCATCAATCGCATCTGCCAATTCCGCACGTTTCGCGGCGATCTCCTCAGGTGCTGCCCGGGCCTCTTCGAGCTCTTGTTGCGAGGCCTCTTTGCGTTCTGTCAGCTCTGACGTGCGCTTATTGGCCGTCTCCAAACGATGTTTCCAACCCGAGATTTCTGTGGTGATCTCCTGCGAGCGCTTCAAGCGCGCTTCACCCTCGCGGCGTACCTCATCATGGGCCGAGCGACGTGACATCATCGTAATGCGCGCCGCCTCGACGGTCATTTTTGTATCTTCGACCTTATGACGTGCGCTGTCTAGATCATCCAAATCACGCTGTGCTTTTTCCGCGTCTGACAACGCCTGACGCGCAGTCATCGCCTCTTCCTCATGGCGTTTCACCGACAGGCTGAGCGTCTCAAGCTTACCTTGCGAAAGATTGCGATCGGCCTCTGCGCGGGCGGCAGCACGGTTCGCCTCGGCCACCAGCCGATCTGCTTCGCGCCGCGCTGTGCGCGCCGCTTGATCCGCCGCGGTCAAATCTGCCAGATGCTGGGTAAGCACATCATGGGCTTGTGCGGCACCTTCCGCACGTGCTGTGACCTCTGACAATTCATTTTTCAATGCGCCAAGACGGTTTAACTGCTGAAATCGCAGCGCGGCCGCCGATGGTGCATCCTCAGCCGCAGCCCGAAACCCATCCCAACGCCACACATCGCCTTCAATGGAAACCAGCCGTTGCCCCGGCAATAACGCCGCTTGCAATGCGGCCCCTTGGGCTTGTGTGACAAGCCCCACCTGGCTCATCCGCCGCTCTAGAACAGATGGCACAGCCACATAAGCGGTCAAAGCTTGCACCCCATCCGGCAGGCTTTGCTCACGCGCATATTCAGGCAATTGCGCCCAGCCCGAGGCCACATCAGGCCCCACAGCGGGTGCGCGCAGATCATCCGCCAAAGCAGCACCAAGTGCTTTTTCATACCCGCTTTGCACAGTCAAAAGATCAAGCACCTGCCCGCCCTCTGCTGTGTCGCGCTCAACCAGTTTCGCCAGCGCGTTATATTCAGCACGCAAGGCATTGACCTCGCCCTCAGCCTCGGATCGCAGGGTGCGTGCCGCGCTCTCTCGCTCTTGCGTCTCAGCGCGCGCTGTTTCCGTTTCGGCCAAGGTTTCATCAGCCTTTGTAGCCGTGGCTACGGCCTGTGCTTCGGCCTCACCTGCGCTTGTAAAATCACGTTCTGCCTTTGCCAGCGCCTCTTGCGCTTGTTTAGAGGCGAGCGTCACATTTTCAACATCGCGCGTGCTTTTCGCAAGCGTCGTGCGGCTATCTTCTAAAAACCGTTGCGCCGATTGGTGCCGGGCCGCAAGGCGCGCAACATCCTCGGTCAATTGCGCAAGATCTGTTTCGCGCTCTTGCAACACCTGGGCCGCTTCACGCGCCTCTAATGCGGCTACATCCAGCTTATCTTGATAGCCGACGCCCGCCTTGGTGATTTCAGCGGCTTCCCATTCAAGCCGGCCAATGGTTTCGCCGGCATCACGGTTCAACCCGCTTTCGCGCTCCATATCCTGCGCCAGCTGCGCGATTCGTTGCTCAAGCGTTGTGATCGTTTCGCGCGCGCGCACCTCTTGATCGCTGAGCGTATCACGCTGCACTTGCAGCCGTTGCAACACAGCCGCCGCAATCGCTTCTTCTTCGCGCAAAGGCGGCAAGGCATCCTCGGCCGACTGACGCTGCCGCGCTGTTTCACGCGCGGATGTCTCGACCTGTGCCGCCGCGGTCGTGCGGGTGCGCAGTTGCTCGCTCGCAGCAAGCAGCGCCTCATCCGCCTCGCGCCAGCGCCGAAACAAAAGCATCCCTTCCGCTTTACGCAATTGATCCCCGATCGCGCGATAGCGCGCAGCCTGACGGGCTTGCCGCGCCAATTGGGCAAGCTGCGTGGCGAGCTGCTCAACCAGATCATCCACCCGCAACAGGTTCGTCTCAGCACCCTTGAGCTTTAATTCAGCTTCATGGCGCCGTTGATAGAGACCTGATATGCCTGCCGCCTCTTCGAGAATACGCCGCCGCGCCTTGGGTTTGGCATTGATCAACTCCGCGATCATCCCCTGCCGGACCAAGGCAGGCGAATGCGCCCCGGTTGAGGCATCTGCAAACAGCATCTGCACATCACGCGCGCGCACGTCCTTTGCGCCAACCTTATAGGCCGATCCCGCATCCCGCGTGATCCTGCGAATAATCTCGAGCGTATCAGCATCGTTAAACCCCGCAGGGGCCAAGCGCTCGGCATTATCAATGACAAGAGAGACTTCTGCAAAATTGCGCGCAGGCCGGGTCGAAGCCCCGGCAAAGATCACATCTTCCATGCTACCGCCACGCATGGTTTTTGGGCGGTTCTCGCCCATTACCCAGCGCAGGGCCTCGAGCAGATTCGATTTGCCACACCCATTGGGGCCGACAACACCGGTCAGCCCATCTGCAATAATCAGATCTGTTGGATCGACAAAGCTCTTAAAGCCGTTCAATCGCAGTTTACTGAAACGCAAGGCGCATTGCCTCCAAATGATTCTCTTCGCTCTCTAAATCTCGCCTTCTATATCCCACCGAGTCAACGCAGGCCGCACTAGATCAAGCAAGAATACGCAAGTTATCCCCAAGATATTGGGTTTTGCGCACAAAATACGGCCGATCACCCGCCTTACGGGACGGCGGGTGGGACGCCTTGCCGCTTGCGGCAATAGTGGCACCCGTCGGCCGCGTTCACCACCACGTCGCATTCTGCCTTGACGCCCTCACAGAACATGCGCACAAAGATGCTGTATGGTTCCCCAAATGATGCACAGCATTAGGGGATGAAATGGGAATACGGATTGCACCGATCAATAACCAAGAGGTGCGACACCGTAGCCGCCCCCGCGACTGTATGCGGAGAGTGAGCGCCAGAAGAAATACCACTGAGCGATTTACGCTTGGGAAGGTATGGCAATCACTTCGACCCGCAAGCCAGGAGACCAGCCATGCGCAGTGCAACCAACCTGTCGGGTGTGACAGGCATAGGAGACAACAAAATGAACAACGAACCACGCGCTATCGCGGCAAACCCTGCGAAATCCACATCTTCGGTCACATGGCTGTCAATTGTTGCGGCTGGGCTTTTGGGTCTGAGCATCATCACAATTGCAGGGCACGTTCAGGCGGCAACCTTGCATGACGCAGCACATGATGTGCGCCATGCAACTGGCTTTCCCTGCCACTAAGACCAGCTGCCAAAGCCAATGTTTGTCAAAATAGCGCTCAGCGCATTATTCGCGGGCTGCGGCGCAGGTCTCGTGCATGCCCTGTTGCAATTCGCATACATACAGCCCCTGCTTTTGCACGCTGAACTGTTTGAGCTTGGCCCGATACCGGGCCTTGATCAAGTCACCGTCCCCCGTGGTGCCATTGACCCCGTACGCGAGGCGATGAATGTCATTTTTGCCGCACTGGTTTATACAGGCTATGCGTTCATCTTAATGGCTGTGATGGCGTTTGCATCAGAGCGCGGCCATGCGATCACCCCGCGTACAGGGCTGATCTGGGGCATTGCTGGGTTTCTTGCGTTGCATTTCGCACCTGCGTTTGGCGTGGCACCTGATATGCCGGGCCTGAATGCCGCCGATGTCGAACCGCGACAGGTCTGGTGGTATGGCACCGCTGTGGTCACGGGGATTGGGCTTTGGCTCATTGCTTTTGGGCAAAACTGGGCCGCTTGGGGCACTGCGATTATCCTTATTGCGGCACCCCATATCATTGGTGCACCACAGCCGGATATGCTCACAAACATCGCCCCGCCCGAGCTTGCTGCCAGCTTTGCTGCGCGCACATTAGGTGTTGCTTTGGTAGTGTGGACAACCCTTGGTCTTTTGCTGGGCACCTTATGGAACAGCAAACTTTCTGAGGCTTAAAAGCAATGCGCGCGCTTGTTCTTTTCATCATCGGCCTCGCCTTTGGGAGCGCCTTTGGCATTCTTATCTCAGGTCACGTCGCGATGCCCGCCCATGACCACGCGGGCCATAGCGACGCAATGCATGATCATGATGCGCTCACAGCTTGGCCTGCGGATACACCATCCCCACATTTGATGTTGAAACTACATCCTGACGGGCCAACATCGCGCAATCTGCAAATCATCACACATGGGTTCACATGGACCCCAGAAGAGGTCAACGGCCCCATCACCCCGGGCGGTCACGCCCATGTCTATGTGAACGGGGAAAAAATATCGCGCGCCTATGGCGAATGGCTGCATCTGGCGCAGATCCCAGAACAAGGCCCCATCACAATTCGCGTCACGCTCAATGCCAATGACCACACAGGCTGGTCAATCGATGGCCAACCGCTCGCCGCTGAGATTACGGTGCCATGACCCGCGCAGGCACACGCCCTTTCAGACACAAGCGCAACCGCCCCAAGGGGCGCGCATCCTCAATCCAGCCATCCGGGGCGGCATCATATGCCGCCAGCGTCGCATGCAGATCCGCAACATCCGACAGGGCGATATCCGCAAAAAGATACGTCGCCTTACCCTCGCCCTGCAATGCAATCGCAATGGGGCGCGCGCATATTGACAGGCAGGCGTGCGTGCGCACATGCCAACCAGACACATCACCCAATGCCGCAGCAAGCTCTGTCCCCAGTGGCGCGGCACCCGTCGCCGCACATGTCGTACAAATTGTAAGTACATTGCTCATAATCCCTGCCTAGCGCAGCAAAGAATGATTGGAAAATAAAATGGCTCAGAAAATTCCTGCGACTGTTGTGACGGGCTTCCTTGGTGCTGGAAAAACCACACTCATTCGGCACTTGCTGCAAAACGCAGGTGGCCGGCGCATTGCGCTGATCATCAATGAGTTTGGCGATCTTGGTGTTGACGGAGATATCCTCAAAGGCTGCGGCGATGAAACCTGCACCGAAGACGATGTGATGGAACTCTCCAACGGCTGCATTTGCTGCACCGTGGCCGATGACTTTGTTCCAACCATGGAAAAACTCCTCGCCCGCGAAAACGCACCAGACCACAT
>CAKMZE010000007.1:18897-35977 GCA_929200295.1 uncultured Alphaproteobacteria bacterium | reverse complement strand
CATCTGCTGCACGTTCGCTGATCTCTGCATCCCTACAATGAAAAAACTGCTAGACCGCCCGGATGCCCCCGATCACATCGTGATTGAAACATCAGGCCTTGCCTTGCCGCAGCCGTTAATCCGCGCCTTTAATTGGCCCGGGATCTCAACCCGCGTGACCGTTGACGGTGTCGTGACTGTAGTTGACGGGCGTGCCGTGGTTGATGGACAGTTCGCCCATAACATCGCCGCCGTGGATGCCCAGCGCGCACAGGATGAAAATCTTGACCACGAAACACCGCTCTCTGAACTCTTCGAAGATCAGATCGCCTGCGCGGATATGATTGTTGTGAATAAATCCGATCTGTTGTCAGATGAGGAAGCGACACAGCTCTCAACACAGCTGAAATCCGACTGTCGCGCCGGCGTTCAAGTGATCAAAGCCAGCATGGGCGCGCTGCCCGCCGATGTGCTTTTAGGGCAAGGGATCGGCGCTGAAACAGACCTCGCTGCCCGGCACGAAATCCACCATCACCATCACCATGATGAAGATCACCACGCGCATGATGATCACGACGATCACCATCACACGCATGAACACGAACACGAGCATGGGCATGACGCCTTCCAAAGCTTTATCGTCACGCGCGGCGAAATCACTGATGCCCAAGCCTTTGCTGCACACGTCTCTGACGTGATCCGCACCCATAATATTCTGCGGCTCAAAGGATTTGTTGCTGTTGAGGGCAAACCAATGCGCCTGACACTACAGGCTGTTGGCCCGCGCGTGGATACCTATTTTGATCAGCCGTTTGGCACGGACCCGCGCGAAACCCGTCTTGTGGTCATTGGTGAAAGCGGGCTTAATCAAGCCGCAATCACACAGGCGCTTAGATCATGATTATCGTCAGTCTAACCGATCCCCATGACCCGCAGGCGACGGCGCTTTTAAAACAAAGCCACGCCCTGATGGAAAGCCTCTTTCCACCCGAGGATAACTACTATCTCGATATTGATGCGCTTACAGCCGATCATATTCGGTTTTTCACAGCGCGTGTGGGCGAGGATATTCTGGGCACTGGCGCGCTGGCCATCAAGACAGGCTATGGTGAGCTAAAATCCATGTTCGTGGACAAAGCCGCAAGGGGCACAGGCATTGCAGACGCACTGATGCGGCAGCTCGAAGATGCGGCACGCGCAGAAGGGTTGTCTATGCTGAAGCTCGAAACAGGCAATGTGTTATATGCTGCACATAAATTATATGCACGGCACGGATTTACACCATGCGGGGTGTTTGGCGATTACGCAGATGCGAAATCATCCATCTTTATGGAAAAGCCGCTCACATGATCTACCGCTCATCTCGCCTTATCCATATTGAGCCCGTCTAATGCATCTCTTGGCCGCAACCCCCGGTGCAATTTCTGACGGGACAGAGCCCGTTGATCTGGGGCAAACGCCCGGTGATATCGTTGTCATCTCAGCGGCCGATACAGAGCTCGCCGCGCTTTCTGCCGCGCGGTCAGAAATGACCGGCCCGCCCCTCTTGCGGCTCGCGAATATGATGCATCTCCAGCACCCGATGTCTGTGGATTTGCACCTTGATGACTGTGCCACAAAGGCAAAAATCGTCATTGCCCGGGTTCTGGGCGGTGCGGGCTATTGGAAATACGGGCTGACCCAATATGCGGCCCGTCTCTACGAGTCGAATGTGCCTTTCGTGGCCTTGCCCGGTGATGACAAACCAGATCCTGAGCTGCGCGCGCTCTCAACCTGTTCTGAGGCAGAGTATGATGCGCTGTGGTCCTATCTTGTCGAAGGTGGGCCAGAAAATAGCAGGCATTTCCTGCGCTACGCCCAAGCGATGATCACAGATGGTGAGCGGCCCGCAGCGGCCAAGCCGCTTTTGCGGGCCGGACTATATTGGCCGGGGGATGGCATCACAGATGCCACAGATCTAAGTGCGCGTATGGCGCCAGATGCACCCATCGTACCGATCATATTCTACCGCGCCCTTGTCCAAGGCGGCGGCCTTGGACCGATCAACCGTTTGACCAAATCACTCTCCCGCGTAGGGCTATCACCGCTGCCGATCTTTATCGCCTCTCTCAAAGATCCTCTCTCTGTGGCGACACTTGATCAGATTTTCAGAACGGCCCCGCCTTCTGTGATCCTCAATTGCACAGCCTTTGCAGTGGGCTCTGCGCATGAAGGCGACACCGGCCCCGAAAACCCGCTGACCATGGCATCAGCCAATCGTGCACCGATTTTTCAGGTCGTTTTATCTGGCTCAAGCGCGCAAAGCTGGGAAGAGAACCCGCAGGGGCTCTCTGCGCGCGATATCGCGATGAATGTCGCCCTGCCCGAAGTGGACGGGCGGGTGCTCTCACGGGCGATCTCATTCAAAGGCGAGGCGTTTTTTGACCCCGAGACTGAATGCGCGATTGCGACCTATCAAGCCCAGGGCGATCGCATTGATTTTGTCACCCAACTGACCGCCAATTGGGCCAAGCTGCGCAAGACCGCGCCCAAAGAAAAGAAAGCCGCGCTGATCCTTGCCAATTATCCGAATAAAGACGGGCGGTTGGCCAATGGCGTGGGGCTCGACACCCCTGCCGCAACAGCGCATGTGCTCAAACTGCTTGCGGATAACGGATATGATGTGTCCGAAACACCCGATAGCGCAGCCCTGATGACGCAAATCATGGCCGGCCCCACCAATTGGCTCACAGATCGGGCCGAAAGACAGGGCGGATCTTTTTTACCCCTCGCGGATTACCAAGATTATTTCTCAGCCCTGCCATGGGTAATCAAAGAACGGATCACCAGCCGCTGGGGTGCGCCAAAGGATGACCCCTTTATCGGCGAGCGACCGCATTTACAAAGCACTGAAAAAGGCTTTGCCCTATCGATCCACCATTTTGGCAATGCGGTTGTCGGGCTACAGCCCGCACGGGGTTATAATATTGACCCCACTGAGACCTATCATTCGCCCGATCTGGTGCCACCGCATCACTATCTCGCGTTCTATTTTTATCTGCGTCATAAATGGCAGGCAGATGCGATCATCCACATGGGCAAACACGGTAATCTTGAATGGCTGCCGGGCAAGGCAACCGCATTATCTGAAAGCTGCTGGCCCGAGGCTGTCTTTGGCCCCACCCCGCATATTTATCCGTTTATCGTCAATGATCCGGGCGAGGGGACACAAGCTAAACGCCGCACAAGTGCGGTGATCGTTGATCACCTGACACCGCCGCTCACACGGGCCGAAAGCTACGGCCCGCTGCGCGATCTTGAGGCGTTGGTTGATGAATACTATGAAGCCGCAGGGGTTGACCCCCGCCGCATCGCACATTTGCAGCGCGAAATATTATCATTGTCAGAGGTTACAGGTCTTGCGAAAGATGCCGCCTTTACCGGGGATCAAGATGGCGATCTGGCAAAGCTTGATGCCTATTTGTGTGAACTGAAAGAAACACAAATCCGCGATGGGCTGCATATCTTTGGTCAGTCTCCAACGGGTACGCTTGCGCGCGATCTCACGATCGCGTTGGCCCGGATCCCACGCGGCGCAGGCAATGGCAAAGACGCCTCGCTCTTGCGCGCATTGGCGTCAGATCTGTCGCTAACAATTGACCCACTCGATTGCGACCTCGCAGCACCGGCGCGTGAAAAACCAGATGAGCTGCACGATTTGAGCACAGATCCATGGCGCACAAATGGCGATACGGTAGAGCGGCTTGAAATTCTCAGCCAAAACCTCTTGCGGGACGGCGGGAGGGGCGTCGGCGCAAGCCGCGCGTCTCCCGTCGTGCTCGAAGAAATCAGCACAAAAATTGCCCCCATGGTCACTGCCTGCGGCCCCGCAGAGGGGGCGGGGCTCCTCACCGCCCTTTCAGGGCACTTCCTCGCCCCGGGCC
Organism: uncultured Alphaproteobacteria bacterium; assembly: GCA_929200295.1. GTDB lineage: Bacteria > Pseudomonadota > Alphaproteobacteria > Rhodobacterales > Rhodobacteraceae > Yoonia. Next base: position 32,075 of record CAKMZE010000007.1, on the reverse strand, counting down.
CGTCTGGCGCACCCACGCGCGGGCGTCTCGATACGCTACCAACTGGTAAGAACTTCTATTCCGTTGACAGCCGGGCCGTCCCCACCCCAACCGCCTGGGCATTGGGATGGAAATCTGCAAACCTTTTGATCGAAAAGCACCTGCAGGATCATGGTGATTGGCCGCGCACCATGCTGCTGACCGCATGGGGCACCGCCAATATGCGCACAGGTGGTGATGATATTGCCCAAGCGCTTGCCCTAATGGGATGCAAACCCACATGGGACAGCGCCAACCGCCGCGTCACCGGGTTTGAGATCATTCCTCAAACCGTTCTCGCGCGCCCACGGGTGGATGTCACATTGCGTATTTCAGGCTTCTTCCGAGATGCCTTCCCTCAACTCATCGCGCTCGTCGATTCTGCTGCCAAAGCCATCCAAAGCCTTAATGAACCCGAGGGTATTAACCCCGCTGCTGCCCGTGCCAAAGCCGGCGAGGATACCGCACGCGTTTTTGGCGCAAAACCCGGCGCTTATGGCGCGGGGCTACAGGCATTGATTGATGAACGTATTTGGGCTGACAAAGCCGATCTCGGTGCCGCTTATATCGCTTGGGGCGCATATGCTTATGGCGCTGGCAAAGACGGGCAACACGCCAAAGATGATTTCGAACAACGCCTCTCACAAACCGAAGCCATCGTTCAAAATCAAGACAACCGCGAGCATGATATCCTCGATTCAGACGACTATTATCAGTTCGAGGGTGGTGCCGCCGCTGCGGTCTCAACCCTACAAGGACAAGACCGCCCGATCTACCACAATGACCATTCGCGCCCCGAGCGCCCGCTCATCCGCACGCTTGAGGATGAAATTGGCCGTGTGGTCCGGTCCCGTGTGGTCAACCCCAAATGGATCGCTGGCGTCATGCGCCACGGCTACAAAGGCGCCTTTGAAATGGCCGCGACGGTAGATTATCTCTTTGCTTTTGCCGCAACCACTGGGGCTGTGCAAAATCATCACTTCGATCTCGTCGAAGCCGCATTCCTCGAAGATGAAGAGGTGCGCGACTTTATCGCCGCGCATAACGCGCCCGCGCTCACTGAAATAGCTGGGCGCTTACAAGAAGCGATAGATCGTGATTTGTGGCTGCCAAAATCAAATTCCGCGCGTGCGCGAATTGCTGGCCTCTTGCCGCCTTAAATACCCGCAGCGAGCGCCGCGACGCCAAGATACCCAAACAAAAGCACTAATGAAAAAATACGCATAACTGTCCCCGTTCCAACTTTTCAAAGCACATAGACGATGCTGCATCGTACAAACATGGGGAAAATTCTGCGCGCGGCAGCATATATAAAACCGAATCTTTTTCGCCACAGATCAAACAGCTTCACCACAGCACAAGAACCCCCTATCATTATCCCAAAGGGAGCCACCACATGACAGATACGCCAGACGACACAGACCGCCACGCGATGAAAATGGCCAAGAAAAAAGCCGCGCGCGATAAGATCATGGCAACAAAGACCGATCAAAAGGGATTGATCATCGTCCATACTGGCAAGGGCAAGGGAAAATCCTCTGCCGCCTTTGGAATGATCTTTCGCTGTATCGCCCATGATATGAAATGCGCCGTCGTCCAGTTTATCAAAGGCGGGATGAGCACCGGCGAACGCGATCTGATCCTTGCAAAATTCACCGACACATGCGCCTTTCACACCATGGGCGAAGGCTTTACCTGGGAAACCCAAGATAAATCACGCGACACAGAAATGGCCCAAGCCGCCTGGGCCAAGGCGAAAGAGCTTATTCTCGATGACACTAATCACATGGTGCTCCTTGATGAGATCAATATCGCATTGCGCTATGGCTACGTAGATATCGCTGATGTTGTTGAATTTCTCACAACGCAAAAACCGCATATGACCCATGTTGTCCTTACCGGGCGTAACGCCCATGAGGATCTCATCGAAATCGCCGATCTCGTGACCGAGATGGAATTGGTCAAACACCCCTTCCGCTCTGGGATCAAAGCGCAGATCGGGGTCGAGTATTGAGCCTATAAATGAGCAGAGCGGCGGCATGATCACCCTTACCTCAACACATCTCATCGCCAGCGGTGTTGAGCGTCATGTCTACCGTCACCCTGATGACCCTCGTAAATTGCTTAAGATTTTACGCCCGCAAGAAGACCAAGGGCGGCGGTTCACATTCCGGGATATCACCACCCATCTTATGCCGTCGGTGCGGCTGCGGTTAATCCGCAAAGAATATAACGAATACCTGCGCCAGCAGTTGAAAAACATCAAACATAACCACCCTCTGCCGATCGCAAATCTTTATGGGTTCACCCCGACAAACCTTGGGCTTGCGATGATGTGCGAATGTATTTCTGACGGTGAGGGCAATGTTGGTCAAACGCTCCAACATAAAGCAAACAATCAGACACTGACACAACAGGACCTTTTAGCGCTCAATACGCTCGTCACGCAGTTTTACGACCTTAATATTCGCGCTGGCGATCTCAAGCCACATAACCTCGTCTTTGGTGAGCGTGGGATGGGCTATGAATGCGTTTTAGTCGATGGGCTTGGTGATATTCATGCGATCCCTATCCGATCTTGGGGCAAATGGTTTAACCATCAGGGCTTGAATGAAGCCTTTCAAAAGGCCGCAAACCGCACAGGGCTGATCTGGGTAAAACCGCAGCGGCAATTTATGTTTGCCACCGATCAACTTTGACAAAGGAAGCACGACAAATGCCCAAACACCGCGTCCTCACAGAATTTGGCATGGGCACATCCCTGCGCCGCCAAGATTACACGCAAGCCGCCAAACGCGCGTTACAAGACGCGTTATGGCATAATTCGATCAACATGGCCGAGCTCTTTGGCTTTCCCAAAGAGGCGATGCTCATCGATGTGGAAATCGCGTGCCAGCAACCTGATCAAGTGGACAAGGACGCACTCAAGGATATCTTCCCATACGGTCAGCCACAGCTCACCACCACCCATGGCGGTCTCGATATCCCTCGCCCCGAAGGACAGGGCAAACCCACGGTCATCGCCCATGCCGCGATCTCGGTCTCGTTTGATATGGAGCCCCTCTGATGGAAAAGCGCATGATCATTGAAATGGGGATGGGCAATAATCTGCATCGCCAAGATTACCAAAAAGCCGCCGAACGCGCGATCAACGATGCGCTGCGTCACGCGACGCTGTCGCTCTTTAGCGCGCTTGATATCCCCAGCGCAGAGATGCGCGTGCAAGTGACCATAGGCGTGCAAAAACCCGAACGCATCGATCCTGAGGCGCTCGCAAAACTTCTCCCGCGAGGTCGCGCCACTGTGCGTGCTGTGTTTGGTGGCCAAGATGTCTTTAACCCCGGAAACGGTGAAACCCACGTGATCGCCACAGCCGCAATCGAAGCGTTCTTACCTGCGCAAGACCACAAATGGCGGCACGCGTAGTCAATTGCGGGACGGTGGGAGGGGCGTCGGCGCAGCCGCGCGTCTCTCAGCGGCCTTTTGCAAGATCAGAAAGTGATGCACCTGTGCTCATCACATCTGGATCAAGCACACATTCAATCACGGCTAATCTCCCCGACGCCTTGGCCTGCGCAAACGCATCCGCAAAATCTGTGCCATCCGTCACCTTCACCCCAAAGCCACCGTAAGCCTGCGCCAATGCAGCATAATCTGGCGAATGACATTCTGTACCTGATACACGCCCGGGATAGGTCTTTTCTTGATGCATACGGATCGTGCCATACCGACCATTATTCATCACGATCACAATCGGCTTTGCACCGTATTGCATGGCGGTGGACATCTCATTCAATGTCATCTGAAAACACCCATCACCGGCAAAACACACCACATCACGCCCCGGATATTCTAAGGCCGCCGATACCGCCGCAGGAAACCCATAACCCATAGAACCAGAGGTCGGTGCAAGCTGCGTGCCATATTGCTTGTGCACAAAATATCGGTGCACCCAAGCCGCATAGTTTCCAGCCCCGCTTGTGACAATCGCATCATCTGGCAAATGCGCCGACAAGCCACAAATCACTTGCTCCTGCTTCACCGTACCGGGGCTGTCTTGTGGTGTGATCCACGCGTCGTAATCTGCCCGCGCCGTTGTGACCCAGTCGCGTCTGTCTTGTGAAATCCTAGACACATCTTGCGCTTGGGCTGCCTCAAAAAGCTGCCTCATTGCCACATCTGCGGGGGCCACACCGCCGCCTGTCATGCCGTAAACACGGCCGATCTCATCTGCATCCGCATGAATGTGATAGATAATTTTGGCCGGATTCTGCGGATCAACAAGCGTATAGGCTTGGGTTTCAATATCACCAAACCGCGTGCCCAATAGCAAAAGATAATCCGCCGCGCGCACTCTTGCTGCAAGTGCTGGATTAATCCCAACATTCAAATCCCCCGCAAAATGCGTATCTCTATTATCCAAATAGTCTTGCCTGCGAAATCCAGTAACCATTGGCACATTTGTGAGCTTTGCAAATGCAGCCGCTGCATCCGCCGCCTCTTGCGACCAATGCGGGCCACCCACAACCATCAAGGGCCGCTCAGCCGCGCTGAGATCCCGCAATATAGCTGCGATCATCTGATCGTTCAGCCCTGACGCACGCGCCGCAATCTCACCATGGAAATCTGGCACATCAGCCACATCGCTGAGCATATTTTCAGGCAAAGCCAGCACCACAGGACCGGGGCGCCCTGACATAGCTTTCCGAAACGCGCGCGCGATATATTCTGGCAACCGCTCAGTATGGTCCACCTGTGCGACCCATTTCGCAAGCCCACCGAACATCGCACGGTAGTCCACCTCTTGAAATGTTTCGCGGTCCGTCTGGCGGTTATCAATCTGCCCCACAAAAAGCACCATCGGGGTGCTATCTTGCATCGCAACATGCACACCCGCGCTGGCATTGGCAGCCCCCGGCCCGCGGGTCACAAAGCAGACACCTGGCTGACCGGTCAGCTTACCATAGGCTTCGGCCATCATCGCAGCACCGCCTTCTTGGCGGCAAACGATATTATCAATGCCACTGTCATATAACCCGTCCAATGCCGCGAGAAAGCTTTCGCCCGGCACAGAAAACACGCGCCTCACGCCAAGCTTGACCAATTGATCGCTGAGGATCTTGCCGCCATGTCGTTTATCTTGCTCAGTCACGCTTGCGCTCCTTTATCTTTATTAACGCACAATGTGTCAGCAACAGCGCACACGCAAGCCACTTGGAAACCTTGGGCAATTGATTAAGTTAGTTTCATACCATCGCTAAGGGATATTTCACGATGACAACTCTTCTCGGCCTGTCTGGCGCGTTGCGCAAAGCGTCGACCAACTCCGCACTTTTGCGCAATGCCGCCACGGTCTTTGCCCCTGATCACTATATCGCAGCTGATCTGCGCTTTCCGCTATATGATGGCGATCTCGAAGCCGAGAGCGGCCTGCCTGATGTGGTGCAAACAGTTGCCAGCCAAATCGCGCAAGCCGATGCGGTGATCATTGCAACGCCTGAATATAACAAATCGCTGTCTGGCGTGCTGAAAAATGCGCTCGATTGGATCAGCCGAGCCGAGGGCAATCCTTGGGCTGATAAGCCCGTTGCGATCATGTCAGCAACCGCAGGCCGTGCAGGCGGCGAACGCGCACAAACAGCGCTGATCAGCTGTCTCGTCCCGTTTCGCCCGCGTCTCATATGCGGGCCCGAGGTGCTCGTTGCTGAAAACCGCAACGCATTTGATACAGAAGGCACATTAACAAACGAACGCTATATGAAAGCCCTCTCTGATCTCATGCACCGTCTCAAAGCGGCAACCTAGCGATGGTGCAAGCCCCGTCTCAATCGCGCGTCATCACGGACACACTGGACCCAGCACGTGCCCGCGCGCTTGAGGCCACGCTTGGGCAAACGCCATCTACCAACACCGGAGACCCGCTGCCGCCCTTTGCGCATCAGATTTATTTCTGGGACCCCCAGCCAGACATGGCATTAGGCCAAGATGGCCATGCCACGACAGGTGGGTTTATACCTGATCTGGGGCTACAGCGGCGCATGTGGGCCGCGGGGCGATTGGTGTTTCATACGCCCCTTCTCGCGGGTATTCGCGCCGAGCAGACCAGCATAATCGAAAATGTCACACGTAAAACTGGCCGCACCGGGCCACTCGGCTTTGTGCGGATCAGACATGACATCAGACAACGTCAATCTCTGGTGCTGAGCGAATGGCAAGAGCTCGTCTACCGCGCAGCCACCGCCCCACCAGCCGATGTCCCCATCGCCGCACAGGACGAAGAGTTTCGCGAAGAGATCCAGTTTTCCACCACACAGCTCTTTCGTTATTCTGCGCTCACCTTCAATGGCCACCGCATCCATTATGATGCGCCCTATGCGACCCATACCGAAAACTACGCGGGTCTTGTCGTGCATGGCCCGCTATTGGCGCATATGCTAATGGCGCTTGCGACCCATATGCTTGGCACGCTGCGCACATTTGAATACCGCGCGACCAGTCCACTGTTGCAGCATGAAACGGCGCAGCTATGTTGGAAGGCCGGGAACGCATGGGTGCGCGGCCCGGATGGACGCCAATGTATGATTGCCACGGCAAGCGCATAAATCCCGATAGTCTTGGCATTGTTCTTATAACGACACCTGTGGCGCGAAATCAGCTGGGATGCGATCCTCACCCTCTAAAATCAGATCTGCCATCACCTCACCCGCAAGTGGCGCCATGCCAAAGCCGATCTTAAACCCACCATTCGCAACAAAGGCACCTTTGACAAACGGATGCCGCCCCAGCATCGGTGCGCGGCTGCGGCTGCGCGGGCGCACGCCAGCCCAACGTGCAATCACAGACGCATCTGCCAAAATAGGCAATGCTGAGACCGCTTTGCGAAGCAAGCCATCAAGCTGATGATCCGTGTCCTCTGCGCTCTCAAATTCACGTTCCGAGGTCGATCCAATCGCAACGGTCCCATCCAGATGCGGGATGATATGCAAACCATCAATAAAGAGCTGCGGCTCGCCGCTGGCATCATAGCGCAATAACGCCGCCTGCCCCTTTACCCCATTGCCCACAATGCGGTGATGCTGCGCTGTCATCTCTTGCAATCCTTGCCATCCGGTCGCCCAGACCACAGCGCCCGCATCCACGCCCTGGGTCGATATCTGCCCCCCCATGGCCTGGATCGCTGCGGCCAAAGCCTGCACCGCTTTGCGCGGATGGATCAACGCAGAAAGCGTATCATGGATGATCATCCCGGTTGCTGAGGCGGGCATCCATCCATCCGTCTCAGAGGGGGTAACCGCCCAGCACGCCTGCCCTTGCCACAAAGTCTCCGCACCCTTTGCACGCTCTTTGGCACGCGTCACTGCCACCAGATCTGGCAAGGGCTGCAACCGACCCGACCGGACATAGCCTGTTTCCGCGCCGCCTGCATGTGTCACAGAGCCCCAATAGCGCTCTGCCATCAAGAGGCTTTCAAGCTGAAAGGCTTTTTTTGCATTCCATTGCTCTGGCACATGCGGCGCAAGCGCACCGACGATACCACCACTGGCCCCTGCCCCAACGCCATGCGGGTCGATCACCTGCACGCGCGCGCCCCTGCTAGCACAGGCAAACGCAACGCTTAATCCAAAGACCCCCGCCCCCCGGACCGTCACATCTGCCGTTGCCATTCCGTGATCCTCTCGCCAAAGATAGATCATCCTCATAAGGCATGATCGCATGAGCAACCAGAGACCAAATCTATATTGGCGTGACACGCAGAACGGCCAAGTTCCGATCTCTGCCCAATTCGATGATCCCTATTATTCGCTCGACGATGGTCTTGCCGAAACCAAACATGTCTTTTTAGACGGCAATAACCTGCCAGAGCGGTTTTGCGATGGGTTTCACATCGCAGAGCTTGGGTTTGGCACCGGGCTTAACTTTCTGGCGACGATGCAACTATGGGCATCTGCACCCTGCGGTCATTTGCATTTCACCAGTTTTGAGGCGTTTCCCATCACAGCCGATGCCGCCGCACAGGCGCTTGCAGGATTCCCTCAACTTGCGCCCTTTACCCCGGCTCTTATTCAAGCGTGGGATGACATCCAAATCACACCAACTGTGATTACTCAAGGTGTCAGCTTGCATGTGATCATCGGTGACGCCCGAGACACCCTGCCCCAATGGCAGGGTGCTGCGGATGCATGGTTTCTTGATGGGTTTTCACCTGCCAAAAACCCCGCGCTTTGGGCACCAGAGCTGCTCAAATCTGTGGCGGAAAAGACCAAACAACGTGGCACCTGTGCCACCTATACCGCCGCAGGCCACGTGCGCCGTGGGCTTGCGGATGCGGGCTTTGAAATCACACGCATCCCCGGCTATGGCCGCAAACGGCACATGAGCGTGGGCGCAAAAATATGATCATGCAGGATAACCGCTCTGGCATGACATTTATGATCATCACGATGGTTATTTTTGCCATCCAAGATGGGATCAGCCGTCATCTGGCGACCGAATATAACGTGCTGATGATTGTGATGATCCGCTATTGGTTCTTTGCCGCCTTTGTCATTGCGCTGGCCTATCGGCAGGCCGGCTCAATCCGCGCAGCAGCAGCCACGAAACAGCCCATTGTCCAAGCGTTTCGCGGCGTGCTTCTCGCCGCTGAGGTCTGCGTGATGGTGCTCGCTTTTGTACAGCTCGGTTTGGTTGAAAGCCACGCTATTTTCGCAAGCTACCCTCTGATTGTCGCGGCCCTCTCCGGGCCCATATTGGGCGAAAAGGTGGGCCGCGCGCGCTGGATGGCGATTTTCCTTGGGTTCTGCGGGGTGATCATCATCTTGCGACCGCAAGAGACGATTTTCGCACCCACTGCATTCATCCCCCTTGCATCTGCAATGATGTTCGCGCTTTACGCCTTGCTCAACCGCTATGTCGCACGGCAAGACAGTCCGGCAACCTCATTCTTTTGGACAGGCACAGCCGGGGCCATCCTAATGACCATAATCGGCATCTGGTATTGGGAGCCAATGACACAACCCGACTGGGGATGGATGATTGCCCTATGCATCACAGGGGCCGCAGGGCATTACACTTTGATCAAAGCCTATGCGCTATCAGAGGCAAGCGCGATCCAACCCTTCGCCTATTTCCAATTGGTCTTCGCCAGCCTCATCGGCATTTGGATCTTTGGCGAAACCCTCTCACCCCAAGTTATGCTTGGCGCATTTATTGTGATCTTTGCAGGTATTTTCACTCTGAAATACAGCAAATCATAACCCCTCTCATTCTTAGGTTTTGAAATATCCCGGGGGTCTGGGGGCTGGCCCCCAGGTGTGTCGTGTCTGGGGGCCGGCCCCCAGGGGTAGGCACGTCTGGATATTGCCCCTCGCATATCACATCTTACGGGACGGTGGGTGGGGCGTCGCGGCGTTTGAAAAAACGTCGCGCGCGTCACTCACCGGCACGCGGGATCGGCCTGACCCTTGGCAATGGCGCCGGGCGCGCCACGGGTGAAGCTGCGCCATCTTGAGATTGTAAAGAGCTGCTCTCCTCCTCAGGCATCGCAGACAGTTCTGTGTCCCGTGCCACCGGACGGATGAGCGGCTTTTGTCCTGTCAACAGCGCATGAAACGAAACCGGACCACCCTCTTGTTGCAAACGCGCCCGGTAAACTGGGATCGCCTCCGTCACCCGCATTACGTAATTGCGGGTTTCACGAAAGGGGATATGTTCAATCCAGTCCACAACATCAATCTCGCCCACTCGTGGGTCACCAAAGCGGTCCATCCATCCTTCAGGTCGCGATGGGCCGGCATTATAGCCCGCGGTGATCTGCGCAGGCGATGCCCCAAATTGATCCTGCAACACCTGCAAATATCGCGCGCCCAGCGTCACGTTATATTGCCAATCTTGGGTCAGCCGCGTCTTGGCATAAGGCAGGCCGACAAACCCTGCCATTTCCTGCGCGGTGGCAGGCATCAACTGCATCATACCCAAAGCGCCAACAGGGCTGCCCGCCGCAATGGAAAACTCGCTTTCGCGTCGCGCAATCGCAAGTGCAAGCGCCGGATCAACCGGCAAATCCATATCCTTCATCTCATGCAGCGGGAAGTAGGCCGACGGGACAATGATCCCACGCGCCGCCGCAGCCTTGCCCAATAGCACCGCGAAATAAGGATCATTGATATGCTGCAAATATGCTGACAGCTGCGCAATATCCTGTGCAGGTAAAACGCGTCCCAGTTCAGCAAAGAATGTTACAGCCCATGTCCGGTCACCTGCCGCAAGAAACGCAAGTGCCGCTTGCGTCAAATCTTGCGTCATCACATCGGCACCCCGCCATTCTTGCGGGTCTGCCGCCCCGGTTAAACGCGGATCAAGCGCTAATCCCAAAGCATCAGCTGCAAGCAGACCATAAAACCCTGTTTGATGTTGCGCCGCCTCTCCATAAGCGGCACGCGCAGCGGTCATATCGTCTAAATCCTCATAAGCCCGCGCGCGCCAATATCCCGCACGCCCAAGCGATATTGGGCTATCCACCGCCGCTGCGACCCGGTCAAAATGCACAAGCGCCTGACGCGGCTCTTTGCGGTAATAAAGACTGATATACCCCGCGAGCCATTCAAGATCTGCATAGGCTTGCCCCTCTTGCAAGCCATGCTCTGCGGCCAAGACATAAGCCCGGTCAATCCGTCCTTCACGCATATCCCAACGTGCAAGTGAACGCCGCCATCCCGACCAGCGAAATGGCTCACCAAGCTCTGCCTCACGCGCCAAAAGAATGTCGACCGCCTCTTGCTTGCGCCCGCGTTTTGCCAACCAGCTATAGCGATCATAGGCAAGCCCGGGATGATCTTTGAGCGTTTCAGGCACGGAAGCCACCAGATCAGACAAGCCCGTCGTGTTTTGGATGTAGCCGATACGCGCACGCGCCAGCGCCTCTTGATCCTCATCCAGCAAAGGCAGCATCTTACGCGCGTCTTCCACACGCCAACGCCACAAAAGCGCATCAACCCGTTGGGGATGATAGCGCTCTAAAATATCGCCAAACCCATCTTGTAACGTCGCAAACCCTGTGACCGTAAGGCGCAAATCCATCCAAGCGGTCTTCAGCGTTAACAGCGCATCCTCGCCTTGCTCAAGCTGCAAATAAGCCTCGACCAAATGGCGCGTGCCCTCACCGGTCAGGGGCGGCTGATCTGCAAACCATGCAATAACATCCTCAGGCGGCAGCCCCTCTGGCATTGCTTCTTCTGCGCGGGCACGCAAACGGTCTTGCCCGGGCCAATCCGGGCGCCTTTGCAAATGGGTTTGATATTCTGCGAAATCATCATGGCCTTTGCGCAGGATAATCCACTGCACAATATCGCGCGTCAGCGGATCACTTGCAGCAAGCGTAAGGGCTGTATCAAAATCATCTGCATCAGCCGCATCAATGGCCGCAATGCGTTGCGATGGCACCTCGAATGCAGACGCGAAACTGGCCATATTGAGATATAGCACAAGGAAAAGAACACTTCGTAGACGCATCAAGCCGCCATAAATCTGTGATTGTCGCAACATAGGTACGCACAACGACACAAACAGCAACGGTAAACTTGGCAATCAGCGGAAAGCTGTCTAGGAGTGAGCTATTGATAACCAGCAGACGAATCCGTCTCAATACACAAGGAAGCGCGTTATGTTTCAGGGGTCTTTACCTGCACTCATCACACCATTCACGGGCGAGCATGTGGATTTTGATGCGCTGAAAAAACTTGTTGATTGGCATATTGACCAAGGCTCTAATGGGCTTGTGCCTGTTGGCACAACAGGCGAAAGCCCGACACTGTCGCATGATGAGCATGATCAAGTGGTCGCAGCTGTCATCAGTGCTGCCGCAGGACGGGTTCCCGTGATCGCAGGGGCTGGATCAAATAACACCGCCGAGACGATACGTCTGATCAAAGCCGCAAAAAACGCAGGGGCGGATGCGGCACTTGTTGTCACGCCTTATTATAATAAGCCTACGCAAGATGGGCTTTATGCCCATTTTGCCGCCGCAGCCGACTGCGGTTTGCCAGTGATTATTTATAATATCCCCGGGCGCTCCGCTGTTGATATGACCCCTGACACAATGGGCGCGCTTGCAAAGCTGCCAAATATCATTGGTGTCAAGGATGCGACAGGCGATCTCGCCCGCGTACCCAAGCAGCGCATGCGCTGTGGCGTCGATTTTGTGCAGCTTTCAGGTGAGGACGCAACCGCGCTTGGCTTTAATGCCCATGGTGGTGTGGGCTGTATTTCGGTGACCGCAAATGTTGCGCCTGCACTATGTGCAAGGTTCCAAGAGGCAACCCTCGCAGGGCGTTATGATGAGGCGCTCACATTGCTTGATCGTTTGATGCCATTGCATGAGGCGATCTTTATTGAGCCTGGTCTCATTGGCGCAAAATACGGCGCGTCTTTGCTGGGTCTGTGTTCTGAGGATGTGCGCCTGCCGCATGTTCCACTTACTGGCAGCACGAAAGAGAAAATTCGTTCAGCCATGGTCTATGCTGGGCTTTTGAATTGATCACGGGAGGTGGGCAAATTGCCCCCCCTACAAATTTGATTAGGCGCGTACCCAGCCATCGGCGTAGATAATATCATCGCATGCGGCAAATTTTGCAGCGCGTGTAATCTCGGCGTCTAATCGCGCAAGCCGCGTACCGCCTATTTTGATATCAGGCTCCGGCCAAAATGCTGTAACATCCAAACGCCCGGCTTTACGATCCGCTTTCATATCAATACGGCCAATAAGCCTATCCGCCTCAAGCACCGGAAAAACATAATAGCCGTATTCTCGCTTTGCAGCGGGTACAAAAATCTCAATCCGGTAATGAAAGCCAAACAACCGCTCAGCCCGCTTGCGATCGCGCAAAGCCGGATCAAATGGTGAGAGGATACGCACACGCTGTTGGGGCGTTTTCAGCGTGGTATCCAGCACATGTGGACGCGCGAAAGCCCGGCGTAAACTGCCATCATGTTGCTCTACATCAATCTGCATGATCCGCTTGTCCACAAGCGCTTGCGCGCACCAGGCTTTTGCCTCATCCGGCGTGACAATATCCCAAAATGCCGCCAACTCTCCGCTTGTTGCAAAACCTAAACGATCTAATGCAGCGCCACAGGCCCAATCAATCGTTTCCGCAGGATGGTAA
>CAKMZE010000007.1:11896-18887 GCA_929200295.1 uncultured Alphaproteobacteria bacterium | reverse complement strand
GGATGGTAATGCGCATTTAAATACTCTGGCGGGATCACATTTTCCGTTAGATCATACACCTTGCGAAACCCATCACGGCGCGCGACAGACAACACGCCAGAGCGCCAGAGATATTCCAATGCTGTTTTTGAGGGGTGCCAGTCCCACCACCCGCCTTTGCCGCGGGCTTCGTCTAGCCCCACATCCTTTGATGTACAGCACCCTTGAGCCACGATATGCGCCAATACCGCGTCAACCTTTGCGGTGAAATCATCGCGCCGGTCGCGGCCCCAGCGGCTTTCAAGCCGCTTTGCGTCCCGCGCCATTTTAAGCCGCCAATGCGGGAAAAGCCGCATGTCGATGGCCGCCGCATCATGGGTCCAATGCTCAAACACGTTTCTGTCACGCGCGAGCGCGTGACCAAGCGCTGCGGGCCTGTAGCGCTGGCGCCGCGTCCATAAGATCAGATCATGGGCTCTCGCGAATGTATTAACGCTATCAAGCTGCACAAACCCGAGCGCACCAATCACATCAACCAAATCCATACCACTTGGCGGGCCGCTCAAAAGATGGCGATCCAAAAACAATCGCCGCGCAGTCACATTTGGCAAAAGAGGTACGGACATCGTTTCAACCTGTAGGATGGGCAATTTGCCCATCGACCCTGCACCACTAGACCTTGTACCGCAACGGCCGATCGCATATCTCTGCGCAGATTATGGCCAAGAAACCTGAAAATAAAAATTACAAAGTCATCGCTGAGAATCGGCGTGCGCGTTATGATTATGCGCTCGAAGACGATATCGAGGTCGGCATCATCCTCATGGGATCAGAGGTCAAATCGCTGCGCACCGGGCAATCCAACATAGCCGAAAGCTATGCAAGTGTTGATGATGCAGAACTGTGGCTCACCAACGCCTATATTGCCCCTTACGACCGCGCGATGTTCAGCCATGAAGAGCGCCGCAAACGCAAGCTTTTATGCGCAAAACGCGAGCTCACCCGGCTTTGGAACGCGACAAAGCGCGACGGCATGACCATTGTGCCCCTTGTGATGTATTTCAATGACCGCGGCCTCGTGAAGCTGAAAATCGCGACCGCCAAAGGCAAGAAAAACCATGATAAGCGCGCCGCGGAAGCCAAACGCGACTGGGGACGCCAAAAACAGCGCCTTTTGCGCCACGGCGAATAAGCACCCGCTTATAAGGGGGGAAACAGGGCGCGCTTTGCCCCTGTGGCTAAATTTTCAAACCATGCTAATATGAATTATCGCTGACTTTGGGTCACATCAGCGGCTTTGTATCACGACCCACTGGGAAGGATTTGGGGACATGGAAGCAATTATTGCACAGATCGTTGGTGGTGCCATTGGTGGCAATGCAACTGGCGCAGGCTTAAAATCAGCATCAATGGGGCCGCTTTTAAACTCGGTTGCGGGTGCTGTTGGCGGCCTCGGTGGCGGCACGCTCTTGGGTGGGCTCATGGGCAGCGCAGGCGCCGCAGCAGCAGGGGCTGCTGATACCGTCGCACCTGGTTTGGATATCGGCGGGATCGTTGGTCAGGTTGCTGGCGGCGGTGTTGGCGGTGTTGTTGTGACAGCTGTTGTTGGTCTGATTAAAAATAAGTTCATGGGATAAAACATCCCAAACTGAGAATGACAAAAAGAGCGCCGCACCCCGGCGCTCTTTTCATTTTGCGCCCTTGATCAAATGCTTGTTTCTGCGGGCTCTGCGCGGTAATGACGCAAAGAATTCTCAATAGTGCAAAAGACGTCACGTAATGATTGATGATCCAAATATACTGGTCAGCACCAGCTGGCTTAACGCGCATCTCAAAGACCCCGATTTGCGGGTCCTTGATGGCTCTTGGTATATGGCAACTGCAAAACGTGATGCGCGCGCAGAATTTGAAGCAACACATATTCCGGGCGCACGGTTTTTTGATATCGATGATATCAGCGACTTGCGGTCTGAATTGCCACATACGGTACCACCTGTTGCAAAGTTTATGTCCCGCGTGCGGGCATTGGGCACAGGCGATGGGCACAAAATCGTTGTTTATGATGGGGCCGGGCTTTTCTCTGCCGCGCGGGTTTGGTGGCTCTTTCGCCTGATGGGGCACAAAAATATCGCCGTGCTTGATGGGGGCTTGCCGAAATGGCAGGCTGAAAACCTGCCTGTAACAAACACACCACCAATCATCAAAGACCGCCACATGACCGTGACACGGCAAAACCACATGGTCCGTGATGTGACCGAGATTGCACGCGCCGCAAAACTTGGCGATCATACGATCATTGATGCCCGCTCTGCAGACCGGTTTGCAGGCACAGCCCCAGAGCCACGCGCAGGATTGCGCGCAGGCCATATCCCTGGGTCACGTAACCTACCCTACACCCAGCTTTTGAACGCCGATCAAACCATGAAGGATGCGACTGGCATCCGGGCGGCCATTACGGCGGCAGGGATTGATCTGGACAAACCTGTGATCACCACCTGCGGGTCGGGGATTACAGCTGCTATTTTATGTCTGGCCCTTGAACGGATCGGCAAAACTGACCACGCGCTCTATGACGGCTCTTGGGCCGAATGGGGCATATATGATGATTTACCTCTCGCGACCGGAGCCCCCTAAATGCTGGAAAACCTTTCACCGCAACCTGCTGATAAAATTCTCGCCCTTGTCAGCGCATTTCGCGCGGACCCGCGCACAGATAAGGTGGATCTTGGCGTAGGTGTTTACCGCGATGCCAGCGGCAATACCCCTGTTATGCGCGCGGTCAAAGAGGCCGAGCGGCGCATTTTGGCGGATCAAAGCACAAAGGCCTATACGGGGCTTGCCGGAGATCCAGCCTTTGCAGATGCGATGATTGGCTTGGTCTTGGGCGAGACTGTCGCGCGCGACCGGATTGCGGCTGTGGCAACACCCGGCGGCACAGGTGCCATAAGACAAGCGCTTGAGCTGATCAAACTGGCCAACCCTGAGGCGCGGGTTTGGATCTCAAACCCGACCTGGCCAAACCACCCCTCAATCATTCGGTATCTGGGCATGCAAATGGGTGAATACCGTTATTTTGATGCTGAGACACGTGGTGTTGATTTTGCGGGGCTCAAAGCGGATCTTTCTGCGGTGCCCTCTGGTGATGTGGTGCTCTTGCATGGGTGCTGCCATAACCCAACAGGTGCCAATCTGACGCCAGAGCAATTGGCAGAGGTGATTGCAATACTGACCAACAATGGTGTCACACCACTGGTGGATATCGCCTATCAGGGCTTTGGTGATGGGTTGGATGCGGATGCTGCGGCAACCCGCGCTGTTGCGGCCGCCTGCCCCGAGGTGCTGATTGCGGCATCTTGTTCGAAAAACTTTGGAATTTACCGCGAGCGCACGGGTATTTTGATGGCCATTGCCGCGGATGCGGCAACTCAGCCGTTGACCCAAGATACGCTCGCCTTTTTGAACCGGCAAAACTACTCTTTCCCGCCAGATCATGGGGCACGGGTGGTGACAACCATTCTCACAGATCCAGCGCTGCGTGCAGATTGGGAGACGGAGCTTGAAGAGACCCGTAATGGGATGCTCGCGCTGCGCGCGCAGCTTGCTGATGAGCTACGGCGTTTATCAAACTCTGACCGGTTCGACTTTTTGGCGCATCACCGTGGGATGTTTTCGCGGCTAGGGACATCGCCTGAAAAGGTTGCCGCTTTGCGTGATCATCACGGGATTTATATGGTGGGTGATAGCCGCATGAATATCGCGGGCTTGAATGCTGAGACGGTCCCGATCCTGGCAAAAGCGATTATTGATAGTGGGGTGTGATGGGCATATTGCCCATCCTACAGTAAAAACATAGCAATGCGTGGGGATGGCAAAACATGCACCGTTGACGTTCGCGCAATTATATATCAATAAGAATGTATAATTCGAAACTATTATGCCGAGCAGATCATATGTCATTCCGCCTGCAACCCAGCCCCCCTGCCCATCCGAACCGCTGCCAACTATTTGGACCTGGTTCAAACCCGAAGCTATTTCCAAAAATGGCAGCGTCTGATGCAGATGTGATCAACCTTGATCTCGAGGATTCTGTCGCACCGGATGATAAAGACGCCGCCCGGCAAAATGTGATCACCGCAACACATGAAATCGAATGGGAGCGCAAAACGCTTTCCGTGCGGATCAACAGCCTCGATACGCCTTATTGGTATCGCGATGTGGTTGATATCCTCGAACAAGGCGCTGATCGGATCGATCAGATCATGATCCCCAAGGTGGGCTGTGCCGCCGATATTTACGCTGTTGATGCGCTTGTCACAGCGATTGAAATCGCAAAGGGGCGGATGAAACCCATCGCCTTTGAAGTGATTATAGAAAGTGCTGCTGGGCTTTCTCATGTCAATGAGATCGCGGCCGCCTCACCTCGCCTTAAGGCGATGAGCCTTGGCGCGGCTGATTTTGCGGCCTCAATGGGCATGCAAACCACCGGGATCGGGGGCACACAGGAAAATTACTATATGCTTCATGGCGGAGCGCAGCATTTCTCGGATCCGTGGCATTGGGCGCAAACGGCTATTGTTGCGGCATGCCGCACCCATGGCATCCTGCCTGTGGACGGGCCGTTTGGTGATTTTAATGATGATGAAGGTTACCGCGCACAGGCGCGCCGCTCTGCCACATTAGGCATGGTTGGCAAATGGGCTATCCACCCAAAACAAATCGCTTTAGCCAATGAGGTTTTCACACCGTCCGATGTGGCTGTGACAGAAGCGCGCGAAATCCTTGCCGCGATGGAGGCCGCAAAATCACGCGGCGAAGGGGCGACAGTCTATAAGGGGCGGCTCGTCGATATTGCGAGCATCAAACAAGCGCAAGTTATTGTGCAACAATCCCAAATGATTGCAGAAAACGTATAAACATGACGCCCCTTATAAGGGGATGCAAACACAGTGCATTGCAAACCACCCCCTAGGGGGACTATATCGGAACAAACACGAAAAAGGTTGTTCCATGACCCAATACCTTGAGTTCGAAAAGCCGCTTTCAGAGATTGAAGGTAAGGCCGAAGAGCTACGCGCGATGGCGCGTGAAAACCCAGAGGCCAATGTCGATAAAGAGGCGCAAGCTTTAGATCAGAAAGCCACCAGCCTGCTTGCGCAGCTTTATGGTAATCTTACGCCTTGGCGCAAATGCATGGTCGCGCGTCATCCCAACAGGCCCCATTGCCAAGACTATATCGCCGCCTTGTTCACGGAATACACCCCGCTCGCAGGGGATCGGAATTTTGCCGATGATCACGCCGTGATGGGCGGCATCGCGCGGTTGAATGATCAGCCAGTGATGGTCATCGGCCATGAAAAGGGCAATGATACAAAATCCCGGATTGAGCGTAATTTTGGTATGGCGCGCCCTGAAGGCTATCGCAAGGCGATCCGTCTGATGTCGCTTGCTGATCGTTTTGGTCTGCCAGTGATCACGCTCGTTGATACACCCGGTGCCTACCCCGGCAAAGGAGCCGAAGAGCGCGGCCAATCCGAGGCGATTGCCCGCGCCACGGAAAAATGTCTTGAGTTAAAAGTACCGTTGCTGAGCGTTGTGATCGGTGAGGGTGGCTCAGGCGGCGCGGTGGCCTTTGCCACCGCCAACCCAGTGGCAATGCTTGAGCATTCCATCTACTCGGTCATTAGCCCCGAAGGCTGTGCATCAATCCTTTGGAAAGATGCGACCAAGGCAAGCGAGGCTGCCGAAGCCCTGCGGCTCACTGCACAAAACCTGTATGAGCTTGGCATCTGTGATCGCATCATCCCTGAGCCTGTCGGCGGGGCGCATCGCCACAAAGACCAGATCATTGAAAATGTGCGCACAGCCTTAACTGATATGCTCGCAGGTTATGCGGATATGTCTGCCATGGACATCCAAGCGCAGCGCCGCGCAAAATATATCGGCCTCGGAAAAAAGGGGCTCGCGGCGTAAAGCCTGCATGTCCTCCTGATATCACGCGTTATCCTCGGGCTCTGTCGACCACATGGTTTTGGCCGCGCGGATGGGCCATGCAGCGTCATAGGCCGCCCCGTCAAACCCGGCCTCCATCTCGGCCAACATATCACCCACTGTTGGCAGGTCGGTGCGCGCGGGCAGCCCGGCCCATGTCTCTGAGCGCATCAGCGCACGGGCGCATTGGCTATAAACCTCAGCAATGTGAAAAACGATCACGGATCGCGGGGTGCGGCCTTTGTCTTGGAACCGTGTGATGTACTCTTGAGCGACAGACACTTCCGCCCTGCCATTAACACGCATCACATTGTTTGACCCTGGCACAATAAACATCAGGCTCACACGCCCATCGCGCACGATGTTGCGCAGGCTATCTATCCGATTATTTCCGCGCCAATCCGGCATGAGCAGCGTTTGTGCGTCCAGCGCTTGCACCACAGGACCGTCATCACCACGCGGGCTAGCGTCTGTCCCCTCTGGACCAACTGTTGATAACACACATAAGCGCGCCGCCATTATCCACGCCCGGTAGCTTTCATTCAAACGGTCGCTGACCTTGATCAATGAGGCCTTGCCCGGTGTGCCATAGAGGCTTTCTAAAACGGAAATATCGGTGATGACCTCAGGTGTGTGTGACATGTTTGCCTTCTGCTTCTGCGGCGAGCGCATCAGAACCCGTTTCAATGGTCTCTTCTAGCTTTGCCATAAATTCACCAACTGGCAGCCCTGGGGCAATGGGCGGATGAAATGTCACGACCGCCACACCCGGTTTGCGGTAGATACCGCGTTTTGGCCAAAACACCCCCACGTTACACGATACTGGCACGCATGGTTGGCCAAGCTCATCGTATAGCACCCCTGTGCCAAGCTTATATTTTGCTTTCACACCGGGGGCTACGCGCGTGCCTTGCGGATAAATGATCAATTGGCCCGGTTGCGCCCGCCCTGCCTGCACATCGGCTAACATTTGTTTGATCGCTTTGCCGCGTTTGCCACGATCCACAGGAATACAGCCAATCCG
>CAKMZE010000007.1:0-11886 GCA_929200295.1 uncultured Alphaproteobacteria bacterium | reverse complement strand
GAGTACAGGGGCATATTTCAAAATGCTTTTCATAATGAATTTCCCACGCGGTAAGGCGCCAAAGATCAACAGAACATCAAGAAATGATTGGTGCTTGGCGGCAACCATCGCCTCGCCATCTGGCACTGTGCCGCGCACCTCAGTGTGCAGGCCGATCATCCATTTTGCCGACCAGCGCACCCAGCGGCAATAGGCGTGACATGCGGCCATCGCGCCTTTGTCTGAGACCAGCGCCCAAGGCAAATACGACAGCCCAACCACAGGCATCGCGAGATACATACATATGTTAAAGACCAGTGACCTGCACCACTGAATTGCATAGCTCATGATTGTTCTTTCAGTCTGCGCAAAGCAGCGGCGCGCGTTGCAAAAAATGCGACACAGGCCGCGAGTGGTGGAATAGCAAGTGGCCAAAGCCAATGTACGCCCTGAAAACCAATACCTGTCAGGAACCCACCAGCAACATCTGTGCTAGGCAAGAAAAACACACCCAGCATGCCCGCAAGACTGCCCATCAATGCACCAGCAAAGGCCCGCGATGTGAACCTACGGATAAAAGCCCAAGCGATATAACTGTCTTGCGCGCCCACAAGGCGCATCACCCGGATCACCTGCGCATTTGCGGCCAATGCCGCTTGGGCGGCAAGCGTCACCATTGCCGCAGTGGTCGCTGCGATCAATACGATTGAGACCCAAGCGAGGCTGCGCAAGCGCCCGGCGGCTTTGACAAGCGGCGCGCGCCAGCTTGTGTGATCATCCAAAACAGCGCCCGGCACCTCGGCCTGTAATCGCGCACGCAGGCCAGTCGCATCGTAGCCGCTGCCCTCTTCGATGATTTCGATCAGTTTGGGGATGGAGAGCGTCTCTAACGGCAGATCCGGCCCAAACCACGGTGTCAAAAGCGCCTGTTGTTCTTGTGCAGTCAAAGCCCGTGCCGAGGCCACGCCTGGCGTGGTTTCTAAGACCCCAATAGCAGCACGCACCTGCGCATCGGCTTGGTCCGCAGGCGCTGAAATGCGTAAGGTTGACGTGCGTGCCAGCTCTTCTGACCAGCGATCCGCCAGACGCGACGTCGCCAAAGACAGCGCCAAGGCAAAGACCGCAAGGAATGCCATGGCCGCTGCGGCAAAGACGGTCAGCTGTGCTGTGAACCCTGTGGGCGGTACAGACCGATCAGCCTGCGCGCCACCAATGAAACGCCATAAGAATTGACGAAACAGCGCCCTCATAAATCTGCCCCTGCTTGTTGCAGCCTCCGGTCTGTCAGCCGCAAAACCCGTGTGCCGACCTGGCTTTTGGCGGCGCGGATCAAATTAAGATCATGCGTCGCGATCAAGACCGCCTTGCCCATGCGGTTTAGTTCGATCAAGAGCGTCAGCAATCTTTGTGACATCTCCCAATCCACGTTGCCTGTGGGTTCATCTGCGATAATCACATCAGGTGACATAATAATCGCCCGCGCCAAGGCCGCGCGTTGACGTTCCCCGCCAGAGAGTTGCGGCGGCAATTGTTCGGCCTGTGACCCCAGCCCCACCCATGAGATCAAATCTTGCAAATTTGCAAGATCCACATCCTGACCGGAAACTGTCAAAGGCAGTGCGATATTTTCGATCACCGATAAATGATCCAGAAACTGGCAATCTTGGTGCACGACCCCAACCTTGCGCCGCACCAAGGCGATTTGATCGCGGGTCAATGTTCGCGCGGGCGCGCCAAAAAGGCGCACATCCCCTGCGATTGCCTGCAATTCACCATAGCATAATTTCAGCAATGTCGTCTTTCCCGCCCCTGACGGACCCGTCAGAAAATGGAACGACCCAGGCGCAAGAGAGAGCGAAACCTGTGCAAAAAGCTCTGCGCCTCCGTAGCTATAGGCCACATCGTCAAGTTCGATCACATCAAGCGTCCTTTGGGTTGTGGCATCGGATTACACATATCTTTTGCCCAAAACTGCAACAGGTTTCAATGATATCGCACATCATTCGCTTGCAAATCATTGGCGATGATGGACAGGACTGCTAAAACTTGGTTTACGATGCCTATGGAGTACCGCGGTTTAGCGGGCAAAAGGAAACAATAATGCGCTTGATTTGCCCTAATTGTGACGCGCAATACGATGTTGCGGATTCCGTGATCCCGGAAAACGGACGCGATGTGCAATGTTCGAATTGTGCAAACACATGGTTTGAAAAGCCTGGTGAGCCTCCAGTTAAAAAAGAGGACACAGTGGTTGAGCCTCCTGCTCCGCAACCACAAGCGACCCCTGAACCTGTCCAAGAGCCTGCGCCAGTAAACACGGTACCACCTGTTGCGCAAAACCCGGCCGCCTATCAAGGCTCTATCCAAGATGCCTTTGCAGATCTTACCGCGCAAAACCCAGATCCGATCACGGCACCACCCCCGCCGCCGCTACCAGACGCCCCAGTAAGACAGCCCGTTGCACCAGATGTCGCTACAATTTTGCAAGAAGAGGCCGCGCGCGAAACCGCCGCCCGACGCGAAGAGCAAGCGGGGCTTGAAAGCCAAACCGATCTTGGGCTTGATGAAGCGACTTATGTAGACGACACGCCAGAAGTAGCGCAGCAAACCACCACAACGACAGGTGCAGGGGCTGTATCACGCCGTGACATGTTGCCTGATATCGAAGAGATCAACCATTCTTTGCGTTCAAATGCGGAACGCGGAAAAGACGCCGTCTCAGCCTATGAGACCCCTGAGGAGCAGCAAAGCAACGGTTTCCGTCGCGGATTCATAAGCGTGCTGCTGGTCATTGGCTTATTCTTGGTCATCTATCTTTATGCTGATATAATTGCGCAGCAGGTACCTGCAACGCAAGATATGCTGGATCGCTATGTCGCATTGGTTGATAGCGCGCGCATATGGCTTGATGTACAAGTGAACACGCTTTTGATGGTGATGGGTGAGGCGTAGTCACATATAATCTTATGACGCGTGAATACCACCCCTGGGGGCCAGCCCCCAGACCCCCGGGATATTTCGAAACCTAAGAATGCGAAAATGCGCAGTGCATCAAGCTTAAGCTAAGGCGATTAAAAGCGATCAAGTAGTCTGCGGAGATAGTGACGTTCTACATCCGGGCGGTTCTGCTCAGAGGAGCGGCGGCGCAATTCTTGTAACAGCTCTTCGGCACGGCGGTAGACATCACCGCCTTGTAGTAGGTTTTCATCGGTCCCGTAGCGTCCACCGCTGCCCAGCTCGCGCCCAAGTGGGTCTTGGCGGCTTGGCTCAGCACGGCCTGTTGTCTCGCCTTGGGCATCACCACGGTCTTGGTTTTCACCGCGGTTTTGCGTGAGCGCATCAGCAAGGTTACGCATGCCATTGCGCAAGGCGTTCATTGCATCAGCTTGACGATCGATAGCTTGGGCTAAATCATCGTCTTTCAACGCGCGCTCGGCCTCATCCATCGCGCGTTCGGCCAATTCCAATGCACGACGCGCAATATCGCCAGCCTCGCCCTCCAAGCGCGGCAGTTCGGCTCTTTGGCGTTGTAATTCATCGCGCAGTGCTTGCTGCCGCTCAGCGAGGGTCTCACCTGTGCTTTGCTCGGTGCCGCCTTCACCGCCCTGCCCATTGTCTGACTGCTGACCATTTTGCGCTTCAGACCCCACGCCGCCTGTTTCACCAGAGCGGCTGTTTTGCCCATCATTTTGGCCACTTTGCCCCTGTTGTCCTTGCGGATTTGATCGTTCTTGCAGCTCGCGGAATGCCTCATCTGAGAGGTCTTCTTGATCGCGCAATGTCTCTGCCAGATCCTCCATTGAGCGTTGGCCGGGTGTGCGCGGGCCATCGCCGTCACCCTCGCCTTGGGTGATGCGCATATTTTCAAGCAGCTGATTGAGCTGTTGCATCAGTTCCTCAGCCTCGGCCATCCGGCCCTCTTCCATCAACTCTTGGATACGGTCCATGAGCGCCTGTAGCTCGTCTTGGGTGAAGCGAAAGCTGTTTTCAGATGTATCGGGCTCATCTGTGCCGTCTTCGTCTGGGTCCATTTCATTGGCCAAGAGCTGCATATAGGCATCCGTGGCATCACGCAGCTCTTGCATGAGCGCGGCAATCTCAGCATCAGAGGCACCATTGCGCATCGCCTCTGCCAGCCGCTCTTGCGCCCGTTGCAGCCGCTGCCGCGCATCTGCCAATGTTCCATCCTCAAGCTGGATCGCGAGATCCCACATGGCCTCGACGATCTCGTTTTGCACAGCGGGGGAAACCCCAAGCTCTTCAACGCTCTCGAGCCTGCGCGTGATCAGACGCATCCGCAGATATGTTGTCTCATTGGCAAAAAGCCCTTCGGGCCGATGCGCCAGTGCCTTGAGTATCTGCACGATCCTTGGGGCATTTTTACGTGACCACATCAGATCACGGCGTTGTTCAATAATCGCGCGGGCAAAGGGCTGGAAAAACCGCCGCCCCGGCAAGATCATCTGTTCTGGCGGCGTTTCATGTGACTGCCCCGCGGCATCAACAACTTGCAACGTCAATGTCACAGGTAGGTTTGCCAGCGGGTGCTGGGACAGATTTTCAACCAGAAAATCCTCAAAATCTGTGCGGTCTCCGGTAAATGGCATCGGCAAATCAAGCACGAGGTTTTCAAGCGGGTCAGGATCCATCGTTAACCCGTGATGGCGGGTCACACGCTCAGGATCGAGCGCGATCACAGCCGTGCCAGACACAACCCCATAATCATCCATGGCGACGAATGGTTGGGCCATCTCGCCTTGGGCATCAGCCTCAATCGGGCCCGTCAGCTCAACCAGCGGCGGTTGATCAATGGCAACTGTAACATCCCAGCTTGCCTCTGGATCGCCCGTGATCGCTAAGCGGCCTGACCCGGTGACAGCAAAGCTTTGCTGGAGATCAGAGGCCGCGCCGATATCACCTGCGCGGCCTGATATTGTCTCATCCACCGTCAGCGCGCCAAGCTCACCATAAAGACGCAATGTGACAGTGCTGCCTTGGGCAATCCGCAACGGCCCCTTTGGCACATCACCAAGGTATATCGTGGGCTTGCCAGTATAGCTGGGCGGTGCCACCCATCCCTCCCAGGTTGGGCCCTGTTTCAGCGCCTCCGTATTGCCCGCAACAGTTTGCGTATTTTGCAACGGCCAATAGCCACCAAAGAGCACCGCCACCAAGAAAAACAAAAGCGCGATAAACCGCAGGCCATAAGGATCTTTGGCAGCAACGCGTAAATCGGCAGGGATGCTTTGGGCCTCTTTCGTGCGGGCCTGCATGCGGGTGATATGGGCTTTCCAAACCGCGACCGAAGCCGCATCGCCTTGACCTATTGCTTGCTCATCTTCTAATGCCGCAATGGGCCTTCCTGGTAAGGCGGCATCAACCCGTGCCATCGCGGCCCTGCGCGTTGGCACATCAAACAGACGCACCCCGTAGATCAGTGCCACGATCAAAGCGACAGCACTCAACATCCAATAGGCCCAAAGAAGCTCGACCGAGAGATACAAATGCCAGCCAAGAAAAAGCGGCGCGGTGATCACAAAGATCACGGTCCAAAGCGGCCAGAAGCACCGCACAATCTGCTCTGCCCACATCCCCGCCAGTGTCGCGCCCACAGGACGCGCCAAATGGCGCATCGTTTCCGCTGATAATGGGCGGTCTTGTGTCAGATCGTATCTCCCTTACGCATCACACCACCAAAGCGACATCATATCCATTCAGGTACTATATCGCGTGCGATCATGTCTTCATAGGTCGGGCGTTGGCGGATAACCGCAAATTGATCCCCTTGGACCAGCACCTCTGGGATCAACGGGCGTGAATTGTATTCAGATGACATCACAGCACCATAAGCCCCCGCCGAGCGAAATGCGATGAGATCGCCAGCCATAGCCGGGGCCATGGCCCGCGCTTTGGTGAATGTGTCACCGCTTTCACAAACTGGGCCAACGATGTCATAGGTCTCGGGCAGTGTGCCAACCTCAGCCTCTTTCACAGGGATTATATCGTGATGCGCCTCATACATCGCAGGTCTGATCAAATCATTCATCGCCGCATCTAAGATCATAAATTGCCGATCCTCACCCTCTTTGATGTAGACCACCTCAGAGACCATGAGCCCCGCATTGCCCGAAATCAGACGCCCCGGTTCAATCTCAATCTCACAGCCCAAATCACCCACACAGCGTTTGATCAATGCACCGTAATCAGACGGTAAAGGCGGCGAGGCGTTAGACCGCTCATAAGGGATACCCAAGCCACCCCCAAGATCAAGCCGGCTAATCTCATGCCCCTCAGACCGCAGTTGCTGTGTCAGCTCAGCGACTTTTTGATAGGCCTGCTCAAACGGTGCCAGATCAGTGAGCTGCGATCCAATATGCACATCAATTCCGATCACCTTTAGCCCCGGCATGCCAGCGGCAAGCGCATAAACAGCAGAGGCGCGCGAAATCGGAATGCCAAACTTATTCTCAGATTTCCCAGTGGCAATTTTTGCATGGGTCTTTGCATCAACATCAGGGTTCACCCGGATCGTGATGGGTGCCACAACACCCAGATCAAGGGCCACCGCATTAAGACGCGCCATCTCAGGTTCGCTTTCAACATTGAACTGTCTGATGCCCCCTTGTAACGCGAGCCGCATCTCATCCACGGTTTTCCCAACGCCCGAAAAAACGATTCTGTCCCCAAGGACACCTGCGGCCTTCGCGCGCGCGTACTCCCCGCCCGAAACCACATCCATGCCAGCCCCCTCACCCGCGAGCAATGTAATCACCGCCTGATTAGAAAGCGATTTCATCGCAAAACAGACCAAATGATCCATGCCAGCCAAAGCTTCATCAAAGAGATGAAAATGCCGTTTCAACGTGGCCGATGAATAAACATAAAACGGGGTCCCAACGGCCGCTGCAATATCTGCAATTGCGACATCCTCGGCAAACAAAGCCCCGTCACGATATAAAAAATGATCCATCAGTCATCGTCCTATAAAATCCACCTTCCGACATAACAGATCAGGCTCTGACCCCAACCCTTGTTTTGACATCGCACATCACAAATACGCACACCGCCATGGCACAATGCGATCATCCACAAGGTGTTAGAAAAAATAATGGCGCGGCAGCGCCCCCGCTGGATCAGGCTTTGCTGCGGAAAAACAAATAAAGCGGCAGGCCACAGCTCACCCCGATGCAAAATGTTGCTGGGATCGCCAATAACCCTAGCAAACGACGCCGCTGAACTGTTTCCACTAATATCCAAAGCGTCAGGGTGAGCGCCGCAATTGTCAGATCCCAAACCAAGCCGCTGCTCGCTGCATTCACATGCCACGCATCAACCATCTTCATGATATCCCAGCCCTCGGTCTGGAACCACGTCATGAAATAATACATCGGATGCACAGCACCCCATAGGGCCAAGCCTAGAAATATCACACGCATTAGATCCTCCTCTTGTCAGCCTTCATTTGATGCGCTGCACAAAAAGGTCAAATCATACGGATCGCTTTTTCAGCGCTTGCGACGGGCCGTTCAGGTGCACCATCCGCCCCGCAGCTTATCAAACCCATCAGTATGATAACGATCAAACTGGTTTTTCTCATGCTAGACGCGCCTTCCACGCATGAACCTGCGCACGCACGTTCTCTGGCGCTGTGCCACCATAGCTTTGCCGTGATGCCACCGAATTTTGCACACCCAACACATCAAACACATCCGCCGTGATGTCCCGATGCACCGATTGCATTTGCGTGAGTGTCAGGTCTGGCAGATCACAGTTTTCAGCCTCTGCAAGGGCCACCAAAGACCCGGTGACGTGATGCGCCTCGCGAAACGGCATGCCCAATGCGCGCACCAACCAATCTGCAAGATCGGTTGCCGTCGAAAACCCCATGGCCGCAGCGGCAGCAAGCGCATCAATATTCGCGGTCATATCGCGCACCATCCCGGTCATCGCAGCCAATGACAGGCTCAGATTATCAGCAGCATCAAAGACCTGCTCTTTGTCTTCTTGCATGTCTTTTGAATAGGTGAGCGGCAGCCCCTTCATCACCGTCATCAAAGCCACATTCGCCCCGAAAATCCGACCAATCTTTGCGCGCAGCAGCTCTGCCGCATCTGGGTTGCGCTTTTGCGGCATGATTGATGATCCCGTTGACCATTGATCTGATAAGGTCACAAAGCGAAACTGTGCTGACGACCAAATGACCAGTTCTTCGGCTAAGCGGCTCATGTGCATCGCGCAGATGCTTCCTGCGGCCAGGAATTCTAGCGCAAAATCACGATCCGCCACAGTATCAAGAGAGTTCGCCGTCGGGCCATCAAACCCAAGCGCTTTCGCCGTCATCTCGCGATCAATCGGGAAAGACGTGCCAGCCAATGCCGCAGCCCCCAAGGGCGACAGGTTCATACGTGCCCGCGCATCTGCAAATCGTGCACGATCGCGGCTAAACATCTCAACATAAGCAAGCATATGGTGCCCCCAGGTCACGGGCTGGGCCACCTGCAAATGGGTAAAGCCGGGCATCACCCAATCCGCCCCCTCTTCTGCCTGTGCCAGCAAGGCCTGCATCAATCCCAAAAGTGCTGCATCCACTGCATCACATTGATCCCGCACCCACAGCCTGAAATCAAGCGCCACTTGGTCGTTGCGCGACCGCGCCGTATGCAAACGCCCTGCGGCATCACCAATCAGCTCGCGCAGGCGGGCCTCAATATTCATATGAATATCTTCGAGCGCAGTTGAAAACGTGAACGCGCCACTTTCAATTTCTGACAAGATCGTGAGCAGACCTTCCTCAATCGTCTCAGCATCGCTAGAAGAGATAATACCCGTCGCAGCAAGCATCGCTGCATGGGCACGAGATCCTGCGATGTCCTGAGCGGCCATACGCTGGTCAAATCCGATTGAAGCGTTGATCGCTTCCATAATCGCGTCTGGACCAGCGGCAAACCGCCCGCCCCACATCGTATTCGCGGTCTTAGTCATGAAAGGAAACCTTATGCGTCGCGTCAAATCAGCTCTGCTTTATACGGCCCTGTGTCTGCTTGCAAACAGCAGTCTCGCTGAGATGGCAGATATCAGTGTTTTGCGCGAAGGCGATATGCGCAAATTGGTGGTTCATGGCACGCCGTATGCTGCATCAGAGATTGCGTTCATCTCACAAGACGGGGGCGATATCACGCTTGCCGATTACCATGGTCAGATCACAGTGGTCAATTTCTGGGCCACATGGTGCGCGCCTTGCCGGGCCGAGATGCCGCAGCTTTCTGATCTGCAAACCCAGCTAGGCAGTGATGATTTTAGCGTTGTGACCATTGCAACAGGTCGCAACCCGCGCCCCGCGATAAAGGCATTTTTTGCCGAGATTGCGGTGACCAATCTGCCGCTTCATGCCGATCCGCAACAAAGCCTCACCCGTGACATGGGCGTGCTCGGGTTGCCCGTGACCGTTATTCTTGACCGAGAGGGTATGGAAATCGCGCGCCTTCAAGGCGATGCAAATTGGAACAGCGAAAGCGCCGTAGCAATCTTGCGCGCCTTAATAAAACAATAGCTTAGGCGTGCCCCGCCACATCCGATAAAAGCAGCGGATCAACGCCCAATCTGTTGAGCGCCGCAGTCCACTTGCTGTCATGTGACAGGCCAAACAGAATCTCATCGGTTGCATCACATGTCAGCCAGCCGTTCTGCGCGATCTCGCTCTCAAGCTGCCCCGGCCCCCAGCCTGCATACCCCAAAGCCAACATCGACATTTCCGGCCCCTGACCGCGTGCGATGTCTTCTAACACATCCATGGTTGCCGTCATGGCTATCCGCTCAGACACAGTCAGCGTCCCAGCACCTGATTGGTAATCTTTGGTATGCAGCACAAACCCACGAGCATTTTCAACAGGACCACCAACATGCACTTGCACCGGCGAAATCTGCTCATGCATGGTAATCTCAAGCTGTTTGAGCAAATCCGCGAAATCAACACTGCGCGCGGGTTTATTCACAATTAATCCCATCGCCCCTTCGTCAGAATGGGCGCACATGTAGACCACGCTACGATCAAATCGAAAGTCTCCCATCTGCGGCATCGCGATGAGCAATTGACCACTGAGGTTCCCGTCTTCTACATTCATGCGCTATAAATGGCCTGCAACGTCCAAAGGTTCAAGGGGGATATATGTCACGCCACTCCCTGAAATGTGAGTTTCACTTGAGCATATATTTTCCTAAGTAGGGCCTATGACATTCAAAACATTTCTCTCGGCGATTCTCATGAGCCTTACTTCGCTGGCAGTACAGGCCCAAGATACAAGCCAGATTGCCCGGCTTGACGTGCTGCCCGGGTGGCGCACAGCACAAGGCTCGATCATGGCGGGGTTTCGCCTTCAGCTCGCACCAGGGTGGAAGACCTATTGGCGCGCACCCGGCGACGCAGGGATACCGCCGCAGGTCACTTGGGCTGGTACGCGCAATGTTGCTGACGTTCAGTTTCACTGGCCTGTGCCAGAGGTGTCTTACCAACAAGGGATGCGCACAATCGGCTATAATGACACTGTGGTCATCCCGATTGAGCTGAGCCCCGAAGCAGCCAATGACCTAGTTTATATCGCTGGCGCAATGAATATTGGCATCTGTGATGAAATTTGCATCCCCGTCACACTATCCTTTAGCAGCACATTGAGTGACACCGGCCCAAGACCCCCAGCCCTGATCGCGGCATTGTTACATCAGCCTGTTTCAGCCGCCAAAGCAGGGGTCAGGGGTATCAGTTGCGCCATCACACCGCTTGATAATGGCCTGCAAATAGCGGTGTCTTTTCACCTCGCACAACAAGGGCAAGAGGATATCATTATCGAAGGGGGTGACCCCGCGCTTTGGGTATCAGAACCGAATGTCACGCGTGATGGCGATCATGTGACGGCGGTTGCGACGATGATCCATCACGATGGCACCTTTGCGCTCAATCGCTCAGAGATTCGTACAACCGTTCTACGCAATGGCTCTGCCATTGATATTCAGGGCTGCTCATCTGTTCAGAATTAGCACGCTTTTTAGGCTGTAACCTCGCGGCAATTTGAACACGCCTTTAGGTAAATTTTATATATTGCCCGCAAAGTCACCTTGACCCACGCAACAATGATTGTTGAATGCGTGCAGAGTAATCTTAAGGGGGGAGAGCTTGGTATGCTCACACGTCGGCATTTTATTATGACAGGAAGTGCGATAGGGATTTTAGCCGCACATCCAGCATTCGCACAAGAAGCAGAGCAGCCTGCCCCAACCGCAGACCCTGTCAATCCGCTGGCCCCAACTTTGGTCACGCTCGCAGGTGAGATCCCCGCAAATGAGATCCATATGGATCCAAATACATTTCGCCTCTATCTCAGTCTCGGCGGCAACCAAGCCATGCGTTACGCAGTCGGTGTTGGGCGCAAAGGGCTCTATGAAGCAGGCAGCTTTTATGTCGGGGCTAAGAAAGAATGGCCAAGCTGGACACCAACGCCTGATATGATCGAGCGCGAGCCCGAGAAATACGAAGAATTTGCCGAAGGGATGCCGGGCGGGCCAGAAAACCCGCTTGGTGCGCGGGCGCTCTATTTGTTTGAACCCGGTCGCGGCGATACGTTTTTACGAATCCATGGCACCAATGCCCCGCGTACAATTGGGCGCGCTGTGTCAAACGGCTGCGCACGGCTTACGAATGACTATATCGTCGACCTCTATGATCGTGTGCCCATGCGCGCAAAAGTATTCCTCTACCATCATCATATATAACTGCGTGTAACACGGGGCCCGCATGCTCAGGCTGAGAGCCATTAAAGTGGCCAACCTTTAACCTGAGACATCAAGGATCGCCAATGTCCCGAGAATGCCGCAGGCATGGCAGGGCATTGGTGATCCAAGTTTAAGGTTGGGCGC
>CAKMZE010000006.1:31415-48566 GCA_929200295.1 uncultured Alphaproteobacteria bacterium | reverse complement strand
ATTATCACCAGCGCCACCAGCGACAACCATCTCGGGCAAGCCGAGATCTTGTGCGAGTGCGGGCCGCAGTTTTCCTGAAACGGCGCTGCCTTCAACAAGTGCTGGCATATGATCCCGGGTTAATCCGCAGGCAGACAAAAGATCATCTGACCAATCGCGCGCACCAGTGTCTAACCACGATGTGCCTGCGGCATCTGACATCTCTGAAACATATTCACCTGTCAGAAACAGCCGCAGATAGTCTTTGGGCAAAAGCACCTTGGCGATTTGATCAAAAATTGCGGGTTCATTTTGGCGCACCCACTCAACTTTGGGTGCGGTAAATCCGGGGAAAACGATATTGCCTGTCAGATCGCGAAACTGGGGGGCATTATCCATTGCAGCGGCTTGAGCGTGGCTGCGTGTATCGTTCCACAGCATGCAGGGCCGCAAGGCGCGGCCATCGCGCCCAACAAGCGTGGCACCATGCATATGACCCGATAGCCCCAAACCCGTAACCGCGCTGCAATCATGCGCATTGGCCAATGCGGTGAGGGCTGTCACCGCCGCGTCGCACCAGCTTTCAGGGTCTTGCTCTGACCAGCCATCATGTGGGCGCGTGACCTCAAGTGCGACCGCATGCTCGCCCACGATTTCCTGGCTCTCGGTCATAAGAACGGCCTTAAGCGCAGATGTTCCTAGATCAAGACCAATAAACATTATGCTGCTGCCTTTGGGTTCTTGCCCAGAATGATCATCGACAGGATGTCATCTTCGGTCACGTCCTCGACACGTTCTGCACCCACCATCTGGCCATTTTTCATCACGGCTACGCGGTCACATAGGTCCATCATTTCGCGTGTGTCATGTGAAATCAGGAAGATGCCCAAGCCCTGCTTTTTCAGCTCTTGGATCAGCTCTGCGACCATGGCTGTTTCATGCACACCGAGTGCGGCGGTAGGTTCATCCATGATCAGGATTTTCGCATTGAAATAAACCGCGCGGGCAATTGCAACAGATTGACGTTGCCCACCTGAAAGAGCCGATACCGGTTCTTTGAGCTTTTTAAAGTTCGGGTTGAGCCGCGCCATGATCTTGCGGGTTTCGGCTTCCATGCGATCATCATCGACAAAGCCAAGTGGCGTTGTCAGTTCGCGCCCCAAAAACAGGTTAGACGCTGCATCGAGATTATCCGCCAAAGCGAGCGTTTGATAGATCGTCTCAATATTATAATCACGCGCGTCGCGCGGGCTTTGGATGGTGGCTTTATTGCCTTCGATATAAATCTCGCCACTATCCATCTTATAGGCGCCCGAGAGCATCTTGATCAGGGTGGATTTGCCAGCACCATTGTGCCCGAGAAGGCCAACAACCTCGCCTGCGTTAAGCGAGATGCTCACGTTGTCCACCGCCTGCACACCGCCAAACGCGATAGAGATATTTTTCATTTCGACCAGAGGCGTTGTCATTACTTTGCTCCTGTGCGTTTACGGTATTGAATGTCGAGCCAGACAGCGAGGACAAGCACGCTGCCAACGACGATGTTTTGTAAGGGGGCATCGACACCGACCATCGCCATACCAGACTGGAGCGACTGCATGATCAAAGCACCAAGGATCGCCCCATAGATCGTCCCGATCCCCCCTGAAAGCGCCGTACCACCAATCACCGCAGCCGCGATGACGCGGAGCTCATCCAATGTGCCTAAATCGTTTGAATGGTTTGCCAAACGGCTAGAGGCGACAACAGCTGCAATCGCACACAGCGCGCCCATCAGTGCAAATATCTTAACGGTCAGCATCCGCGTGTTAATGCCCGACAGCTCTGCCGCATCCGGGTTTCCGCCCGTGGCAAAGATATAGCGACCAAAGCGTGTGCGCTTTGCAATGACGGTCATCACACCCGCAATCGCAATCAACAACAAAACTGAGATCGGCAGCCCATAAACGACCTCGCAGCCTTCGGCGACCTCACATCCATATTTTGCCGGATCGCGTGCGATCACACGCTCTGGCACCGAGTAATTCGTCAAAATCGCGATAAACCCTAGGATCGTCGCTGCGATAATCGCAGCAAGTGACGCTTCGGCCCACATTGGTTTCACAGGAAACCCATGCTTTTGTTTGGTCGTCCGGGATTTAAAAATCAACGCGATCGCAATGATCACCGCGATAATGCCAAGCACCCATGACACCGGGCCACCCAAGGTGCCATTGATCCCGCCAAAGGTCATAAATGTTTTGTCCAAAGGACCGATTGTTTGACCGCCTGTTTGGTACCACCCCACATTTCGCCAAATCAGAAAGCCACCCAGTGTCACGATAAAGGCCGGGATGCCCTGATAGCCGATCAACCAGCCATTAACGGCTCCGATCACCGCGCCAAGGGTTATGCCTGCAACGATAGTAATCCAAGGGATCGCCCAATGCCCGATTTCAAGCACCTCGGTAATCCAGCGCACCTGTGTCATCGCCATGAGGGCGGAACAGGCCGCAAGGATCGCGCCCACTGACAGATCAATATGCCGGGTCACGATCACAAAAACCATTCCCGTGGCCATGATTGCGACACTGACCGTCTGAATCGTCAGATTGAAAATATTGCGCGGGGTCAGAAAACGCCCGTCGGTCATATAATTAAAAACAATGCATACAAGTGCAAATGCGCCAATCATGCCCAGCATCCGCGTATCAATTTCGAGCGTTTGCAGTAGGTTCTTGCGCTGCGTTGGCGGTGGGGCAACGGGGTCAGACATTGGTGGCTCCAGTTAGATCACGTCAAAGTCAAACAAAGCCTGTCATTAGCTTCAGCGCAAGCATGAGCTTTGATCGAGCTTTGTATTTTTGGAATTTATATCAGCAAAAGGTTTTGGCCCACTACGCATAAGGCAGCGGGCCAATTCCAGGGAGTAACTCTTAGTTACAAGGTGCTGGGCCGTTGCTCACGCCTTGGCAGAGCGCATCAACTGTGATCCAGCCTGCATCTGTAACGGCAGTCAGATTATCAGCTGTGATTGGCATAGGTGCCAAGAACATCGCTGTCATCTCAGTGCCGGCAGGTGATGTCCACGAGATGTGATCATCAACAGCCATCAGGTCACCGCCACCTTCGGCCAACTGAACAGCAATCTCACCTGCTGCACGGCCAAGCTCACGTGCGTCTTTCCAGACAGATACTGTCTGTGTGCCCGATGCAACGCGGTTCAGCGCAGCATGATCGCCATCCTGACCAGAGACAGGAATACCTTCCATGCCCTGTGCTGTCAGTGCTGCAACAACACCACCAGCTGTACCGTCGTTAGACGCAACAACAGCATCAACATTGTTGTCAGCAGCTGTTAGGATCTGCTCCATGTTGCGCTGTGCGTTTGCTGGCAACCAACCGTCTGTATAGGCTTCATCAACAATGGTGATCGCACCAGAATCGATCGCAGCCTGCAAGACCTCTTGCTGACCACCGCGCAGGAAATCTGCGTTAGGATCGGTTGGTGAGCCTTTGATCATGACGTAGTTACCGCTTGGCTGTGCTGCGAGAACCGCACGTGCCTGCATCCGGCCAACTTCGACGTTGTCGAATGTCAGGTAGAACGCACGGCTGTCTTCGATCAGACGGTCATACCCTACAACAGGGATGCCTTCTGCGTCGGCCGCATCAACTGCTGGACCAATCGCTGCACTGTCTTGTGCAAGAATGATCAGCGCATCAACGCCCTGAGCAATCAAGCTTTCAACATCTGCCAACTGCTTTGCAGAAGACGACTGCGCGTCTGCAGATACATATGATGCACCGGCAGCTTCCAAAGCCGCTTTGATCGCTGCTTCGTCTGTTTTCCAACGCTCTTCTTGAAAGTTTGACCAGCTCACACCAACAGTTACACCGTCGGCAAGTGCCGCTGAACTAAAGCCAACAACCGCAATAGCGGCCG
Organism: uncultured Alphaproteobacteria bacterium; assembly: GCA_929200295.1. GTDB lineage: Bacteria > Pseudomonadota > Alphaproteobacteria > Rhodobacterales > Rhodobacteraceae > Yoonia. The sequence goes on along the minus strand of CAKMZE010000006.1, from coordinate 44,662 downwards.
CAATTACTGATTTATGCATGTATTCCTCCCAATAAATGCTTTCTTCAAGATGAAGAAACCGAGTCGAATGACTCACTTATTTAAAATGCGCTGATTTATTTTGATTTGTAAAATAAAAAATGACCAAATGTGTAAAAAAATCGTTAACGGCTTTAATTTCAACTTCCCCAAAGGCCATGCGGGGGGCAGTTTAGTGACCCAGTACTGGATTTAGTTTGCTGAATTAACTAATTTAAGTGCTTCACTACGAACTGTGAAATATAAAAAATGACCAAATGTGTAAAAAGATCGAAAACAGTTTGGATTCCAGCTGCTCTAAAGCTAATGTAAAAGATAAATCGGAGACTAAATATTGAATTTAATTTACTGGAATAACTAAATTGAACAGTACTATCGGAACTGCCCCACTGGACGAAATACCAGGCTGTGGACCTTTGCTTCCCGAAGAACGCGGGGCGCCCATGTCTTTGCGACAGCAGATTTTGCAATTCGTGCGTGCCAATGGGCATGCCGCGCGGGCCGAAATTGCGCGCGCACTCAATATCAGCGCTGGCAGCGCCACAACGATCACGGCTGATCTGATTGCCACCGGGATTTTACGCGAGGTGGGTGATACCGCGCGTGACCCCGGCCGTGGGCGCCCGCGCGTCGCACTCGAGGTTGTCCCAGAGGCCGCGCATGTCATCGGGATCAAGCTATCCTTTAAAACCCACACAGCCGTTCTCACCGATTTTGCTGGAAACATCGTTGCAAATGCCGCGCTACAAACGCAGCTCGCACGGCGCCCGTTATCAGCGTTATTAGATGAAATCGACCAGCTTATTGCGAACCTTCTGAACGCAGCGGGCATGGAGCGCAGTGCGATTCATGCAGTGGCAATTGGCCTGCCTGGTATTGTTGATCATGCAACAGGACACATCGTGTGGTCATCGCTTTTGCAGGATCGCGACCAAGACCTGGGCAGCGTGTTTGCGGAACGCTTTGCAATACCGCTCTATTTAGAAAACGATGCGAATATGCTGACCCTTGCAGAGCTTTGGTTTGGCGCGGGGCGTGCGATGCGCGATTTCGCCGTTGTGACCATCGAAAACGGTGTCGGCATGGGCTTTGTGCTCAACAATCGCCTATATCGCGGGACCCATGGCATGGGTCTCGAGCTTGGCCATACAAAGGTGCATCTTGATGGCGCGCTCTGCCGCTGCGGCCAGCGCGGCTGTCTTGAGGCATATTTGGCCGATTATGCCCTCGCTCGCGAAGCAGGGACCGCGCTCGACCTGCCGATTGATACGCAAACCCCGCCCGAAGAAATGCTCAATACACTTTTCAAAAGGGCCAAAGCCGGGGATACTGCCGCGCAAACGATCTTTCGCAGGGCGGGGCGGTATCTCTCAATCGGTCTGTCGAATGTGGTGCAGCTTTTTGATCCACCGGTGATCATTCTGTCTGGTGAACGCATGCAGTATGACTATCTTTACGAAGAAGACGTGTTCAAAGAAATGCAAACGCTGACCCTCTCTGAAGGGCGCAAGCCTTGCCAAATTGAGATCCACGCTTGGGATGATCTGGTCTGGGCCCGTGGCGCGACCGCACTGGCGCTTTCTGCGGTGACCGACACGATGTTCTCACAAGAGGGCATCGCGTGAGATACGTCTTATGTTTGCTGAGCTTTGCAAGCAGCGCAGTTGCCGAGCCCATGTTTGAAGACCACAGTGCCGCGCTCCCTGCGCATGAATACGCAGGCGGGTGGGAACATTTTGTTGGTGGTGGTATCGCCGTCTTTGATTGCGATCACGACAGACGACCCGATATCTTTGCAGCAGGTGGCGAAAACCCAGCAACCTTAATCCGCAATCTGGGCGGCTTTCAGTTTGAAAAGACTGATATACCGCAAATCACAGGAGCCACAGGGGCCTATCCGATTGATATCGACGCCGATGCGTATATCGATCTTTTTGTTCTGCGCGTGGGGCAGAATATGATTTTACGCGGTGGCCCAGATTGCCAGTTTGAAGATGCGACCGCGCATTACCAACTGCCCGATGATAATCGCTGGTCAACCGCATTCACCGCCTGGTGGGAGGATAACACACGCCCCGTTTTCGCCATTGGCAATTATGTCGATCGCGATGATCCTGATGGCCCGTTTGAGGCCTGTGATGACAATGCCATTCTACGGCCCCTTGGAGCAGGCTATGTCGAAACGCTGCTTTCCCCGGGGTTCTGTCCATTGTCTATTCTCACCGCCTATGATGCGCGTGACCAATTGGCGCTGCGCCTGTCGAATGACCGCCATTACTATATATCCGGCGGGGCAGAGCAGATGTGGGATACTAAAGCGCGGCGATTCTTGGGCCCAGCGGATGGTTGGCCCACTGTCTCGCTCTGGGGCATGGGAATCGCATTGCGCGATGTCACGGGGGATGGGTTGGACGATGTCATGCTCACCTCAATGGGCGACCAGTTGCTGCAAATCGCGCAGCCAGATGGCGGATATCAAGCCGCCCCCTATGCAATCGGCACCTATGCTCAGCGCCCGCATGTCGGTGATGATGGCAGGCCATCTACAGGATGGCATGCCGAATTTGGCGATATCAATAATGATGGGCGCGCGGATTTGTTTATTGCAAAGGGCAATGTGGATCAAATGCCTGGTATGGCGACGCAGGACCCGAATAATTTACTGCGACAAGAGCCGGACGGCAGCTTTACTGAGGTTTCTGATGCCGCAGGCGTCGCCTCAGTCACCCGCTCTCGCGGCGCGGCGTTGGCGGATTTTGATGGCGATGGACGGCTTGATCTGATTGTCTCAAACCGCAGGGCACCACTTGAGATCTATCGCAATGTGACGCCTGATACCGGCAATTGGCTCTCACTCACGCTGCGCCAATCTGGTGGAAACCGTGATGCAATCGGGGCGATTGTCACGGTGACAACAGACACCCATCACCAGCGTGTGCAACGCACCATTGGCGGCGGGCATGCAGGAGGGCAGCTCGGCCCGCTACATTTCGGGTTGGGAGAGGCGCAAAGCGCAGACGTCCATGTGCGCTGGCCAGACGGAGAAATAACGCAGCATTCGGCGCGCGCTGGAGGCGTGACAACCATCTCACGCGACCATTGAATGAGGGGAGCCCCCAGACAAACCCATCCCTGGGGGCCAGCCCCCAGACCCCCGGGATATTTTAAAACCTAAGAAATACGCGTGGGATCAGCCTGTAGGCTGGGCAATCTATGGAAGTGGTAAGCCACTGGGCACACGATCAGGAATGCCCAGCCTCCCTGTCATTGCATCAGTGTCTGTCAACTGATGCAGGAAAGCGACCAACGCCGCGACCTCATCAGAGCTTAATTCAACAGCTGGTGTTGTCACCGCCGCTTTGATCTGCGCGCTTTGCGCAGGATCATCCATGACCTTGAAATCGGCGTCAGCTGGATCGGTTAGCACCGCTTGGTTACGATCAAATTCTGCCGCAACAGGATCCGCGTGATCTGCGATAAACTGCGCAAGGCTTTGATGCGCGCCCGCATGGCCATAGGGGCCTGTGAGTGCGACATTGCGCAAAGACGGCGTGCGGAATGCATAGAGATCCGCAGGATCACCTGTCACCCGAAAGCGCCCCTCATCACGGTGGTGATCTTCGAATGTCGCAGATTTCCCGGGGCCGATTTGCGGTGCCCCCATGGCGTGAAACTGATGGTCTGTCTGGAACGCCCCGCTATGGCACCCGCTACATCCAGCGTGCCCATAAAACAGCACCATACCCTCTGCGGCCTTCCCGTTCAGTGTCGCGCGCGCGCGCAACACCGCATCAAACGGGCTGGTATCCGAGCGCCATTCATGCGCCATAAATACCGCAATCGCATTGGAAATATCCGTAAACTGGATATCACCCGGCTCAGAGATATGCGGGTACACATCTGCAAACTGTACCGCATAAGCCGGAATGCTAGCTACCCTTTGCGATAGCAAAGACCACGCCCCACCCTCACCCGTGATCACCCCTTGGCGCACGGCACGTGCGACATCGTTCTCACGGTGCCCACCTGCCATCTCGTCCCGGCTGAGCACAGGAAACATTGTTTGCGCAGAGAGCGCCGAGGCAAAGCCTGTCACCATATCTGCATCCATTGGTGTGCGCAGGCCTCCAGGTCTTTGATCATCAACCTCAAGCCGGCCATCATGAAAGAGAACAGTGAATTCTTTTGCACCAAGATTAAACAGCGCAGGTGCATTGCGTGGGATACGTTCCTCGGGCGGGTTATCGGGGTCTATGCGGCGATCTGTGCCAAGGCCGATTCCCCCCTCCCCGATGCCAAGTGCGAGACCATCAGCCGTGCCCAATTTCGGATGGTGACAGGTTGCACATGCAATATTGCGATTGCCTGACAAAATGGGATCATAAAAGAGCAATTGGCCCAGTGCTGCCTCATCCAGACCAATCGGGATATAATCATCATCGGTCACAGGATCAGGCAAATCCTGCGCCATCGCCCCTGCCCCATATAACCCGAACAAAATGGCATAAATGAACCGCATTCTGCTGTGCCTCTCTCCTAACGCATCATCCGCGCAGTCTAAGAGAGAATATCACAGGCGCAAGCCTGCCCGTATAAACATGGTCTTACGGCCTTGGTTGTGTTTAAAATATACCAGCGTTTAGGATTGCGCCCGTGAGAGCAGTCTCGCAGCAGACGATGCTTTTTGCTTTGGCAAAAGATCAAGCAACAACGCATTCCAGCGTCGCGCAAAGCGGTCTTCGAGCGTTGTCGTCACCCTGCACAGCCGTGTGTCGCATTTATCATCTGTCGATGTTGTGAGGTCTTCTATCGCTATAGAAAGCGCAGTTGGCACATGTTCTGGGATCAACCGCGCGCCCAGCGCCTCATGATCATGCATCCCATCTACCGCATGGCACACAAGCGGGCGACCAGCGGCGAGGGCTTCAATCGCGACAAGACCATAGGCCTCCCATCTTGATGGCATGAGAACTGCGTCCACTTCGGAAAGGGCCTTCACAGGGTCCGGCAGCATGCCGCGGAAAATGATCCGCGTGTCTGGCTTGGCCAAGGCAACCAAGCGATCATGCTCAGCACCGGTGCCAATGATATGTAGGCGAATATTGGGGTCTTTCACCTCTTGAAAGGCATCAATGAGCGTATCAAACCCCTTTTGCGGATCAAGCCTGCCGATGGCTGCAAATATCCGGGTCGGGCGTGTAGCCGCAGGCAGATTTCGAAACGCCTGCAAATCAACACAAGATTGGATTGTCAGGCAGCGCGTGGCCTTGCAAAACCCTTGCGTTTTAAACCATTTCGCCTGCGCCTCACTCACCGCGACAACGCGGTCAAAGAGCGAAAACGCGACCCGTAAAAGCGTCGCAAAGCGTTTCTTGCGGGTCACGTTGTGTGCAACAAAGCCTTCGGTATAACTATGCTCAACATGCACGACAGGCGTGCGCGGATGCATCAGACGCAGCGCAATGATGGCTGGTAAGCTTCGCCAACTCAGCGCCGTATGCGAGACGATCACATCAGCCCGCGTCCCGAGCCGCCAGAACTTGCCCCGCTCAACAGGATGCACGCGATGAGATGCAACCTTGGCCATGGATTGCGCGGATTGAATAAAATCGACCACGCGCATCACCCCGCCCGCAGTTGTGTCATCAACAAGATGGAGAACACGTGGCTGTATCATGCGCGCGCATCCTTTGACTGCATCAAGAGGCTGATGGCTGTTGGCCCGCCAAAGCGCAGTACGATCGTTGCAAGAAGCGTCACAATCGTTTTACGGGGCTCTTCGATCAAAGGGCGTTTTGATTGGTTCAACGAGGCTTTGATCAGTTTCACCGCATTGGGGCCATCTAGCGCACTCACCGCGCGCCGCGCTAAATAGCGCAACTGATACGCTCGCGCGGCCCTGCCATGATTTGCAAAAAACGGCTCTGCCAGCGGCGTGAGCTTTTTGATCATACGCTCCCATGAGGCGAGCTGTTTATCCGTCACAGCCGAGAGCCCATCGTCATTCACACGGTACTGGGTCAAAAGACCCGGGACGCCCTCGAACGCCCACTCTGTCGTCAATGCGATACGCAGCCAGCATTCAATGTCTTCGGATTGGCGAAAGGTTTCATCAAAATACCAATCGCGTACAGTTTCGCTGGCTGGGCGAAATGCAATCTCGTCAAAGACCTCGCGGCGGAACACGCCCGCAGAGCCATTTCCAATAGGGTTTCGTTTGAGCACATGCGCCGCCGTCACCCCATGAAGCCGTGGCATTTGCGAAATCCCGAGCGATTTCCCATCTGCATCGATAAGTAAAGACCCCGAATAGCTTACCCCGATCTGCGGGTTGTCTTGCAGGTGTTGAACATGTGTTGCCAGCTTATCAGCCTCCCACAGGTCATCGGCATCACAAAACCCGATAATTGATCCAGCTGCCTCGGCGATACCTGTATTACGCGCACCCGCGAGCCCACGGTTACCCTGTTGAACGATCCGCATTTTTGACTGAGCGCTAAAACTACGCAGGATGTCCTGGGTCGCATCTGTTGACCCATCATCAATCACAAGGATTTCATAATCATCAAACGTTTGCGTCAAAAGCGATTGCAATGTCGCACTGATGGTTTTTGAGACATTAAAGGCAGGAACGACAATCGTAACGAGCGGCATAAGCACCCTCCTTAGGGATCAACGAGAAAAGAGACTTTGTGATAGGGCGCGCGGCAAAAATAATTTCACCACAGCAGCAATAAGCGTCAGAAGACCGCGGCGCGGAGAGCTAAAGAACCCAAGCGGGCTGTACATAAGTCCCCGCAACACAAACCCCAAAGGTGCAAGCCGCCCATAGCCCAAGCGCAACGCCCGCCGCGCAAGATAGCGATCATAGATCGCATTGGCCGCGCGGGTGGGCTTATGCCCGAACGTTGCCGCCGTTTTCAAAGCAGCTTTGCGGCCCTTGCGCATCGCATTCAGATCGCTGGAAAGACCACCCGTATTGGTCCGATACCATGTGTGATGGGCTTGCAAGCCTTTGACCAGCGCACCATCACCCACCAAACGGATCAGCCATTCGAGATCTTCGTTATGCACGATGTCTTCGTTAAAGCCGCTCGTGCTTTGGAAAACGTCACGGCGAATTGCGAGGTTTGACATGGTACACACTGGGTTTTCGGCCAGCAACATCGGGATCGTCAGGGTCTGTTTTGGGACCGTGGAATAAACCCGCGCATCACTTGGATCCTCTTGAAAAAACGCGATCTGCCCATATGCGGCATCCGTATCCTCATCTGCAAAACACGCCGCAAGGTCAGCGAGCTTTTCCGGTGTCCACAAATCATCTGCATCACAAAACGCGATGTATTTTCCCCGCGCCAGCGTAAGTGCGCCAAAATTGCGTGCGCTACTTGGCCCTTTGCCTATGTTATATGCGATACGAATACGGCTATCACGCTCGGCATATGTCTGGATCAGCGCGCGTGTCAGATCAGTTGACCCATCGTCGACACAGATGATCTCAAATGATGCCTCTGTCTGGGCGCAAAGACTATCTAATGTCTGCGCCAACGTGTTTGCAGCGTTATAGCAGGGGATCACAATCGAAAACGCAATCATGTCGCGACCATCTCGGGCTCTGTACGCTTTAATGCGGTTCTCAGAACACAGGCAGCTGCAATACCCATAACGGTCGTCGTTGTCACAGCATATCCGATTGTCAAAGCAGTTAATCCCATTGGCCCGATCAAGAATGCGTTCACAATGACACCAATTGCTGAAAGGATCGTAACCGAAAGCTCGATATCAGGGCGCCCTTGGGTGCGCAGCCAGCCAGATGCCGTTGCCCAAACCGTCGTTGGGATCGCAACAAGGCACAGGATTGATACCAAATGCGCAGTTTCATCCCACCCATCGCCAAGCATCAAAGGGACATAAACCGGGGCAAACAATGCCTGCGCAATCACCAAGGGCCCAATAATACCCACACCGGTCAAAAGGCTTTGGCGTAATGCAGCAACCCGGTCAGCGGTCTGTGATAAATGTGGGAATAAAACCGTTGAAAACGCAGTGCTAAAAGCATTTGACAGGCTCAGACCCGCATTAAAGGCCATAAAGTACAGACCAAGCATATCCGCACCCAGTGTCATACCAACAACCAGCTTATCGGCTTGCAAGCGCATCGCTTTGACAACCTCAACACCGACAACAGCACCGCCGTAACGCACAAACGGCATAACAGGCGCTGGCGTGATATTGGGATCGCGGGTCCAAGGGTGCAAACGACGCACCGCAATCAGCCAGATTGGCGCCGCCAAGACACGCGGGAGAATCAGAGCAATCGCAGATGGCCACACAAACAACAGCCCAATGGAAATCAGGTTGGCACCGACCATTTGCGCCCCGCCGATTGCAGCGGTTTGCCGCATCATGCCAGCGCGCATCGCCAAGGCGACTTGCACAATACCCGCTGGCATAAAGAGGTACTCAAGCCCCATGATCAAGATCAATGTCGCGATCAAGGCGCTTTCACTCGTTAAATACACAATCCCTGCGATGCCGGCTTGCGCCGTAAATAACCCAATACAAAGCATCCAAAACAAACGATGCGCAGTGGCACAGGTCGCCTCAAGGTCTTCTTTCTTTGCTGCGATAATCCGTTGACCCACACCGTTTTCTGTGAGTGCTTTCAGAATGTCACCTGCCGCTAATGCCGCTGCAGCAATACCAATTTCTGTCAGATCCAATGTCCGAGCCACAGCCATCACAACCAAGAGGCGCGATGCTTTTGATGCGACCTCTGATGCGCCATACGCAAAAAGATTACTGATCAAGGATTTGGTAGACTGTTGTAAGGGCATCAGGATCACCATGTAAGAAGCGTTGTGATCTTCTCGCATCCTTGCCCCGTCGTTGTCTCGGACGCGAAGGCGCAGGTCATCGCCCCAAAAGAACGATGCCCTATCCGCCCGGATAGATTTGATTAACCATATGCCCTGTATGATCTGGCCACGCAGCATTTATACTGCGCGCTTGCTCAATTCAGGAGACCCCAATGCATAACGGTTTGACTGGCGTAAAAGTAATACTCATCGGGTTATACATGACCGCTTGCGCACCCCTACAGACGCCGCAAAACTTAGAACCCGTCGCCATCGGTGAGGGGTATCAAGCCCAATATCGTGAACCACCAAGCATGCGTCAGAGAAACCCAATTCAGCAAATCGTACCAAGCGAAACATCAGCAGAGATGAATACAGGGACCTGCAAACCCTTTGCCGGGGGGCGAACCCGCGCCGCCGCAGCCCTACGGGGTGAGCGTTTATCGCGCAACGATCTGCTAGATATCCGCATCGCTGAGGATGAGACATTTTCCGGCGGATATGTGATCTCCCGCGATGGCCAAGTGAAACTGCCATTTCTCAAGCCTATCCCAGCCCAAGGCCGCACCACAGGCCAGATCGAGGCTGATATCATCTCGGCCCTTTTGGCTGAGGCATTCTATGATGACCCGCCACGTGTTTCAGTGCGAGTCGCCGATTTTGCATCTGTTTCCGTCGGCGTTTCAGGGGCTGTCTTTGAGCCACATATTGTTGAAATTGGGGGAGTGCAGGGCGCAGACCTTGATGGCCGCAGGCAAGACGCTCTTGGCGCATCAACCGAGGCCCGCAATCTTTCGGCCGCGTTACGTGCCGTAGGCGGCGTCAGGCCTGATGCTGATATCTCAGCGGTCAGGTTAAAACGTGGCACGCAGGTCTATACGCTCGATATGCGCGGCGCGTTTGAAGGACAAAACGCCGTTGATGTGATGCTTTTGACAGGTGATGATATCTCTATTCCCAGCCGAGATTGCTTTCAAGACACATTGATGCGCCCCGGCCCCATCAGCCCACCGGGTGTGAGCCTTTATCTGTCAAACCTCACGCAGCCTGTGCAGGGTAATGCGAGTGCCGCGATTGGCCAGACTGTTAGAGAAGTCCCTTATGGGACACGGTTCCTACAAGCGGTCATTGATTCAAATTGCGTCGGTGGTGCCCGCGCGACAAGTGCGGCGCGCTCTGCGCTACTGTTTTCACGCAATCCAGTGAACGGGGTCTCCTTGGTCATTGAGCGCGACATCGAAGGGCTGCTCCGCCGTGCGGATCGAGATGACTTTGATCCCTATCTTTTGCCCGGTGATGCGCTCGCGTGTTATGACAGCCAGGTCACAGATGTCGCAGAAATCGCGCGGATTTTGGGCATTGTCGGCGCTGTGTCTTTAAGCGGGATCTAGGGTCGTGAATACCGCCACGCATACATCCCGCCCACAAAGATGAGCACAGCACCCAGAACAACATTAAGCGTTGGAAGCTCTGAAAAGACCACGAACCCAGCCAATGTCAGGTAGATAATGAAGCTATATCCAAAGGGGGCGAGCGTGCTTGCCGGGGCATGAGCAAACGCACGGGTCAGCGCCTCATGCCCGGCCCAAGCAAATGCACCCAACGCGCAGAGCAAGAGCCAGTCAAACGGCATTGCGGGCGGCACCCAATAGACCAGCGCAAATGGTGCCAAGGCACATGTGCCCAATGCGCCCGTGTAAAACTGTAGCACGCCCGGCGTCACGGCCCCGGTGAGTTTGCGGGTCAACACCTGATAAAGCGCCATGCCTATCGCAGGATACAACATCAAAACCGCGTACCAATTTATTGGCTCGCCAAAGGGCCATAAAATCAACATCGCCCCAAGAAAACCCAGCATGACCGAAAACCAATGATGCCGGGTAATCGCCTCATCCAGCAGCGCGTAGGAAAAGAGACATATAAAAATCGGCGATAAATAAAGCATCGCCGATGTCACCGTCAGTGAAAGATGCGCGAGCGCAAAGAAATTCACCAATGTCGCTGATACCAAACAAAACGAGCGTAAAAACACCAAAACAGCGATATCTCGCGGCAACTTCGACGCTGGCTTTCCCTGCAAAATACGCTGCACAGCGGTAATAGCAAAATGCACCGCATAGCGCATAAAGGCCAGTTGGAACACCAGCAACCCCGCCCCCAGCAACCATTTCGTTGAGGTATCAACAAAGGAAAACAGCAGGTTCGCCAAGAGAACAAGGGCGATCCCTTGTCCAAGGCGCGGTGATTTATCCACGGCCGTATTGTTTGAGATAATAATCCAACAGCTCTGGCACGAGCTTATCACCCATCCCATCCTCTAACGCGCCTTGCATCATCTTTAGGGGTGCTGGCGCCATATATGATGGGGTGCCTGCGTCTTCGGCCATTTGCACGTAGTAGCCCACATCCTTGGTCGCATTTGCAATCGAAAACGCCAGTTTGGATGGATCCCCTTCAAGCGCGTAATCCGCCATAAACGCCATGAACGGCGATCCAAGGGGGCCTGCAAACATCACATCAAAGACGTTCTTGCGATCCACACCAGTGGCATCCGCAATGGCAAATGCCTCGCTCAGCGCGTTTGATACGGTTTGGCCAAAGAAGTTGTTGATCAGCTTGACCGTATGGCCGCTGCCAACCGGGCCGAGGTGGAATACATTTTCAGCGAGGTCCTGTAAAACGCTATGCACTTGATCAAAGCTCGCCTGATCACCTGCGCACATCAGATTGATCATGCCATCACGTGCATGTGTCGGTGTTCGACCAATTGGCGCGTCAAGGTAGGTGCCGCCAGCGGCGGCAACCTCATCCGCGAGCACCCGTGTTGAATCAGGCAAAGATGTGCCAAAATCGATCACAATCGCACCCGGTTTCATCCCCGCGATCACGCCATCAGCGCCACGCATCCGGCTTTCTACATGCTGTGAGGTGCCCACACAAAGCATGATGATATCGCTTTGCGCTGCAAGATCGCGCGCATCTGTGGCCTCGGTTGCCCCGCGCGCGATTGCTTTGTCTAGCTCAGTGCGGTCGCGATTGCCCAATACTGTGACTGAATACCCTTTGTCTTGCAGCCGCGCGACCATCGCGCCACCCATTAGACCAAGACCAATAAACCCAATTTTCTCTGCACTCATTTGCGTCTCTCCTACATCACTGCCCCGATTTGCCAGGGAACAAATTCAAAATCACCAAGCCCCTGTGCTTCTGATTTCGTGGGGCGACCAGAGGCGGCATCAAGGATAGCCGCGTAAATCTCTTGCCCCATTGTAGCAACATCAATCTGTGCGCTCAAAATTCGGCCTGCATCAATGTCCATATCATCTCTCATCCGATTGGCCATGTCTGAATGTGTGGCAATCTTAAGCGTCGGCGCTGGTTTTGAGCCAAAAGCAGAGCCGCGCCCTGTGGTAAAGCACACCAATTGACAACCGCCCGCGATCTGGCCTGTCACACTCGCAGGGTCATAGCCGGGGCTGTCCATAAAGGTGAAGCCACGCGCCGTGACCTGCTCAGCATATTTATACACACCTGTTAGGGGTGTTGTCCCCCCCTTTGCCGCCGCACCTAATGATTTTTCCAAGATCGTCGTCAAGCCGCCCGCCTTATTGCCGGGGCTGGGGTTATTATCCATCGAGCCGCGGTTGCGGGCTGTGTAGTCTTCCCACCAATGGATGAGATCAATCAGCTTTTGGCCTATCGCAGGCTCTGCCGCGCGCGCCGTCAAGAGATGCTCTGCCCCGTAAATCTCTGGCGTTTCTGCCAAGACACCCGTGCCGCCCTGCGCCACCAAAAGATCGCAGGCATGGCCCAGCGCAGGGTTCGCGGTGACCCCAGACCAAGCATCAGAGCCACCACATTGCAACGCCACCTTTAGCGCGCTGGCTGGGCATTTGGTTCTGACAGCACGGTTTGCTGCGGGCAACATCGCCTCAATCCGTTCAACGCCCATCGCAACAGTGCGTTTAAGACCCGCAACATTCTGGATATTCATCGTGTGGAACAATGGCCCATGCTTCAGGCCATAGGCTTCGAGCAACCAATCGATTTGGTTCATCTCACAGCCTAAACCCACCATAAGAACACCAGCAAGGTTCGGGTGCTTTGCATAGCCCCACATCACCCGTTGCAGGGCTTCAAACCCTTTGCCGTCCCCGCCCATGCCGCATCCTGTGCCATGTACAAAGGCCGCGACACCATCCACGTTTGGGTAATCCGCCAGACGTTCAGGCGTAAAGTGATCCGCGATCATCCGTGCCGCGGTCGCCGAGCAATTCACCGACGTAATAATGCCGATATAATTGCGCGTGCCAAATTGTCCGTTTCCGCGATCAAACCCCATGAATGTATCTTGCGTGGCCACATCAGGTG
>CAKMZE010000006.1:16298-31405 GCA_929200295.1 uncultured Alphaproteobacteria bacterium | reverse complement strand
TGCGTATGCTGCATCCACTGCCGAAAACGCCAGATTATGCGTATGCACATGATCACCCGGTGCGATATCAACCGAGGCAACACCAATCTTCTGCGCATATTTCAGCACAGGTGCACCCTTTGCAATTGCCTGCACCGAAACCTTATGCCCCGCAGGCACATGCGCCGATACCCTTAGACCCTGAACAGTCGTACCCGCTGGGATCGGTTCTTGCGCGATGCCGACACTGTCTGAGGGATCAAGCTGTAAAAGCGTCATTTAAGCACAATAGGGGCCATCAGACGGCCAGCGGTGCTGCGGAATATGGGTCGTATGGGCGAGCGTGTAACGCGTCTCTTCCCACATGGTTTTCCACGCGCGCCAATCCTTCAGCTCGGCTTCGGGCTGCACACGCGAGCGCGCGACAAAGCTTGGGAATTGCTCGCGCCCGGTTGATTGGCCCGTTACATTATAGCGCAGATCGAATGACCATCGATACCCATCAGAATGGTTCGAGAGGCTCGCATGCGGCGTCAAGGGATGAAAGATCACCGCCCCACCAGCCCGCACGGGTGTCGGCACAGCCGCGCCCTTGGGTAGATGCGTTTCGGTGATCCCCGTTTGGCGCAATGTGCAATGTGGGATCATCTCATCCCGCATGCCGGGTTTGACCTGCAAACAGCCATTTTCAACGGTCGCATCGGTGATCGCGAGCCAGACCGTGATCATCTCTGTTTGATCCGCGCTTTCCAACGTGACGCCACGGTCCTGATGCCAGTCAGTTGAGATAATATGCGCGCGATCCTCGTCCGCGCTCACCTGCCGCTCGGGCGGTTTGATCCGCACATGCTGGATCGGGTTTGATGTGAGCTCTGGCCCTAGCAGGTTTTCGACCACATCCAAAATGCCGGGATGCGTCGCCATCTGAAACACCGCAGGCCCAATATGCATCGGTGTCGCTTGCGTGATATCCGCATGTGGCAACGAGATATCGAGCGGTTGATACCATTCGATACCCGCCTTTACCGCGATATCAAGCTTGTCAAAAAAGCCCATGTCAGGTGTTGGCGCTGGCACGAGATTATCTGCATGCCAAGCATCATACATCGCATCCATCGCTTGGGCATATTCTGCTTTGATCGCAGCAAGCGTTGCTGCATCAATCAGATCTTCGACGACAAGATAGCCCTCATTTTCAAACTGTGTGCGCTGTGCATCGGAAAGCATAAGAACCCCCAGAGTTAGAGCAATACGGTCACAATATTCGGCCAGATCAACAGAACTGACAACGCCAAGAGCTGTACACCAATAAATGGCAAAAAGCCCTTAAAGATATCGGTCAGCGAAATATGCGGCGGGGCCACAGATTTCAGATAAAACGCGGCGGGGCCAAACGGTGGCGATAAAAAGCTCACTTGCATATTCATACAGAACAAGACCCCAAACCAGATCGATACATGCTGCGGCTCTAGCTGACCAATAAACCCGATCTCTTCAATCGGAAGCTTGCGCACAATCGGCAAAAAGACGGGGATAATTAGCAAGACAATACCGACCCAATCCATAAAGGCACCCATGAACAAGAGGATCAGCATCATCGTGAGCAAGACAAACATCGTTGGCATTTCAGACCCAACGATCAGGTTCGCGATATAGTTCGGCCCGCCAGCAAGCGTATATGCACCAGCGAGGGTTGCGGCGCCAATCGTCACCCAGATAATTGTCCCTGTGGATTTAAGCGTGCGCATCATCGCATCCCACAAAAGGCCCACACTGGCCTCACCGCGGAACACAGCAATCATAAAGACGGCGAATGCCCCCATTCCAGCCGCTTCAGTAATGCCAGTAATACCGCCATAAATCGAGCCGAGCACAACACCGATCACCAGCAATGGCGGCACCAGACCCTTACCATGGGTCCAGCCATTCATCGTGCGTTCTTTGCCAAACACCACAAGGGCGAGCACGAGACCTGTCAATGCCGCTATTGCAATTGGCAACAGTTGATCTGGCATACCCAGAGCAATCGGGTCTTCGCCCACTTCCATGATATTTTGCCCGGTGACGGTGAAAAACAGCGCGCGCAAAAACAGAACCGTCGCACCGCCTGCAAGCAAGAGCGATAAGAATGCCCCAAACATACCCAGCTTTTCCGAACCCGTGGGATCACCCGGCTGGGGTTCTGGCAATGGCGCATCCTCGGGGCGCAATTGCGTGCGGATCACGATATAGGCAATGATCATCATCGCGAGCATAAAGCCCGGCACAAAGGCCCCTGTGAACAGGGCTTTGATCGATGTCTCTGTGATCAAGCCATAAATAATCAAAACGATTGACGGCGGGATCATTGTGCCCAGCGATCCGCTGGCGCAGATCGTACCAATCGCGAGGTTTTGATTATAGCCCAACCGCAACATCTGCGGTAGCGCGATCAGGCCCAGCAGAACAACTTCACCACCGATAATCCCCGACATCGCCGCCATGATCACAGCCATCAAAGACGTCACAATCGCGATCCCACCACGGGTGCGCGAGAGCCAGAAATTCAGCGAATTATACATCTCTTTTGCGATGCCAGAGCGCTCGAGCAGAGCCGCCATAAAGATGAACAGCGGCACCGAAATCAGCACATATTCGGTCATCAGATCAAATATCTTCTGCGTCAAAATATAAAGAGGTCCGGTTCCCGGCCGCCCTGTTAACATCCCTTCACCAATGGTCCATGGGGCTGTCAGAATGGTCGGTTCAAACTTTAGCACCATCACCAAAAGTGCAAGCACAGCGGATGCAAAGCCAAGCGGCATACCAATCGCGAGAAGCACAATCATGCCCAGCACGAGGATTAATGAGATTGTTCCGATATCCATTATTCAACTCCCACGCTGCGTTTGATGGCTGCGATCTCATCTTCATCAAGATCGATTGGCGCGTGCAGCTCTGGGTCGATATCCCAATCTGCAATAAGATTGGCCACGGCCTGACATGCGATTAAAACGAGGATAATCAGGATCATCGGCTGGATCGTGGCCGGAATGGGCGGATCAAACGCCGTGCCAAACATTTCCCAACGGTAGAGCTTGTTGATGAAAACCTGCTTGTAGCTGCCAAAAAGAACTCCGGCAGCAAAGGTCACAATCATCAGCGTTGAAAGTACATCGAATAATTTGCGTATCGGGCGGGGCACCACATCATAGAGCAGCGAAATACGGATATGGCAGCGTTGCTGCATCGCATATAGCCCAGAACACAAGAACACAAAGCCCGCGATCCAAAGTGTCAGCTCATTGGCCCATTTGGTTGGGGCTTCGATGACATACCGCAAAAACACCTCATAGAGCATCACGAGGGTCATGGCGACGATCATGATCATCGTCGCGCGCCCAATAAAGAGCGCGAAACGATCCCAAGAGCGCCAGCGCTGAAACTCCATCGGGGCGACCACAACGGCGCGTACCCCAAGTGTCGCGAAAACAGGGATCAAGATCAGAGCCACCCAATCGACCACATCTGCAAACCCGCCGAATAGACCGGGCAGGTTGGGCGACACATCCTTACGGGTGTGCAATTCGGAAATCTGTAGAAAAAGGCTTTCGCTTGTAGGGCGAAACCAATCAAGAATAAACGCTGGGATGTGCCAGATCACCCATCCACAGCAAATTAAAAACGCCGAGGGCCAGAGCCATTCTGAAAGCCCGCCTGTTTGCTTATCATCCATTATTTGCCCCCTCAAAGTACGTTTTGCTTTATCAGCAATCTGTCTCGTGACGCTCCCATCATCACAGACAAAAAGAGCGGCGCATTAACGCCGCTCTTTGTTTTATAGCCTATGGCTTACTTCATTGCGCCCAGCTGACGCAGGAAGTCCAAGTGGCTGTTCAGCAGCGACTGGCTTTCTGGTGTGGTTGCAAATGCTGTCCATGCATCCTGAACCGCAGCACGGTACACGGCCATGTCTTCTTCTGACCACTGGTACATGTTCAGACCTTTTTCAGCGAGAGCAACTGAATTTTCAGCGTTACGCACCTCGTTGATTGTTGTGTTCTTAAGGCCAAGCGCCTGCATACCAACCTTTAGGATTGCCTGGTGGTGTGCTGGCATATTGTCCCACACGTCCTTGCGGCATGCGAGGTGGTCAGCTGGCATTGAGTGAAAACCAGGATAGTTTGTGTGCTCAGCAATATCATAAAGACCCAGACCAATGTTGTTGGTCAGGTTGGCTGCGTCTGCACCATCAATGATACCTGTCTCAAGCGCTGTAAAGATCTCGTTGAAGTCCATCACGATCGGTGACGCACCAAGGTTTTCAAAGATCATCGTAATCACACCAGGAGGCGACCGGAACTTCCAGCCTTCCAGATCAGCAACACCAGCAAGCGGACGTGTAGATGACAGGCTTTCTGGGCCTGGGATCCACCAACCGACAAACTCCATGTCGTAAGTGTTATAAAGCTCGTTGAGCGCGTCATAACCACCGCCATGCAACAACCAAGCATACTGCTGGTATGGGTTCGCATAGCCACCTGTCAGGTCACCCGTGAATTGGAACGCAGGGTTCTTGCCAGTTTGGTATGAGCCGCCTGTCATATCACAATCGAGAATACCCGTTGCAGCTGCATCAAATGTCTCAGCTGATTTCACAACAGATGATGCATAGAACATCTCGATCTGAATTTCACCGTTGGACATTGCTGTCACATCTTCAATGAATTCAGCAGCCATTTGACCTGACAGTGTTTCCTGGCTGAAGTGCGTTTGGATGCGCAGGTTTGTGGTTTCAGCATTCGCCGCGGCGGCTGAAATCGACAGTACCGCAGCTGACGCAGCAAGCGTCAGTTTTTTAAGTGTGGACATTGGTTCCTCCCTTGGTCCTTCGCATGTGCCATTACGGCTACTTATGTTTGGTATGACCAAAGCTAAGAGACTTCTGTGAGTGTGGCAATGCTAAAGTCATCTTTATTAGACCCATTGACGGCGTGCATTGACCCAGCCATGAAGACCCATGACGTGCATTATTCCTTTATTTTATGCGTCTAACTGAATTTAAGGCGCCAGATATGACCGATCTTCTTGTTCTTTGCCCAATGACAGACGCAATGCACCAGCGGCTGGCTGCAACATTTACGCTGCAAAAATGGTCTGAGCTCGCAACTCCGCAAAGCTGGCTCGACACTTATGGTCATACGATTCGCTGTATTTTGACCGATGGGCATATCGGTGTATTCCCAGAGCTATGGGATGCGCTGCCTGGCTTGGAAATTATCAGCAGCTATGGCGTGGGTTACGATGGGGTGGATGTAAAAACCGCCACGCAGCGGGGTATTCCCGTTTGCCATACGCCCGATGTGCTAAACGAAGAAGTCGCGACAACGGCGCTGATGTTGTTTCTTGCTTGCTGGCGCAATTTCGAACAGGAAATGGCACAAGCCCGATCTGGAAAATGGGCCACAGAAGGCAGTCTACCGCTTGCGCGATCGGCCGATGGTTGCAAGGTAGGTATCCTAGGGCTTGGCCGTATTGGTAAGGCAATCGCACGCAAGCTGAGTGTTTTTGGAACAGACATTCTCTATTACGGCCGCACTGAACAAGACGTGCCTTATACCTATTATAGCGATCTAGGTGAAATGGCGCGCGCCTGTGACACCCTGATTTGTGTTGCACCCGGCGGGGCGGCCACACATCATTTAATCAATCAAAACGTCATCGAAGCAATTGGCCCCGAGGGGTATTTAATCAATGTTGGGCGTGGCTCAACAGTTGATGAGGCAGCCCTGATTGAGGCCTTGCAAACGCAAAAAATCAAAGGCGCGGCACTCGATGTGTTTGAGAACGAGCCGCATATCCCCGATGCCCTGCGCGCGATGCCAAATGTCATCATGACACCGCATATCGGCAGTGCCAGCCAAGAAACACGCGCCGCAATGGGCAATCTAGCGATTGATAATCTTATCGCACATAAAGAGGGCCGCGCATTGCTGAGCCCAGTGCCAGAAAGCCGCGTACTGCTTTAGCGGCCCATCCAGCCACCATCCACGACCAAGATCTCACCGTTGACATAATCAGACGCGGATGACGCTAGGAACACTGCCGGCCCTGCGAAATCAGCAGGTGTGCCCCAGCGGCCCTGTGGGATCCGCTCTAGGATCGCTTTGGACCGGCCCGGATCATCCTGCAATGCTTGGGTGTTATCTGTGGCGATATATCCCGGTGCGATCGCATTGACGTTGATCCCATGGGGTGCCCATTCATTTGCCAAGGCCTTTGTCAATTGGCCAATGCCACCCTTTGAGGCCGCGTAACCCGGCACTGTGATCCCGCCCTGAAACGTCAAAAGAGACGCGGTAAAAATAATCTTTCCCGCGCCGCGCGCAACCATGCCGCGCCCGATTTCACGTGAGAGAATGAACTGAGACGACAGGTTCACGTCAATCACCTCATCCCATAGCGCATCTTCATGCTCGGTCGCGGGCTTGCGTTTGATCGTGCCTGCGTTGTTGATCAAAATATCTGGCGCGATTCCATCGGTCTCTAGCTGTGCTGCAAAGGCTTTGACCGTATCGCGATCCGAAAAATCACATTGATAGGCTTGAAAATCCCGCCCCATCCCAGTGACCGCTTGCGCAACGGCGCTGCCTGTTGGCTCAAGGGTCGCACTGACACCGACGATATCCGCACCTGCCGCCGCCAGCGCTTCGGCCATGCCGCGACCGATGCCGCGCTTACATCCGGTGACAAGCGCTGTTTTCCCGCTCAGATCAAAAAGGGTCATAGTGTTTCTCCAACTTTGATCAGGCTTTTCAGCGCTGTTGGGCTCTGGTCGAGGGCTTCAAACGCAGATTGGATATCTGCCAAGGGGCTAACATCTGTGATCACCGTGTCAGCATCCACAGCGCCCGAGGCCACAAGCGCAATCGCTTTTTCATAGTCAGCTGGCTCATAGACGCGCGCGCCGATGAGTTTCAGCTCGCGCCAAAAGAACTGGAACATATCGATTTGGGGTTTCACCGCATGGATCGCGACCATCACAATCCGGCCCCGCGATGCCGCGCAAGCTGTCATTGTATCAACACCGGGCTGGGTGCCGGACACCTCGAACACAACATCAGCGCCTTTGCCGCCCGTTTTCTCATTGATCGCCGCTGCGGGGTCTGTCTCTTTGGGGTTGATCGTCTCAAACCCGAGCTTTTCAGCGATCGCGAGCCGCGCTTGGTTCACCTCAGAGATCGTGACCTTTCCACCTGCCTCGCGTGCTGCCATTGCACAAAGCATGCCAATCGGGCCACCGCCGATCACAAGCACATCCTCACCCGGCTGCAGCTCAGCCATGCGCACATCATGGCAGGCCACCGCGACAGGTTCGATCAATGCCGCGTGATCCAAACGCATATCATCTGGCAGCGTATGCACAGTATAGGCCGGCACCGTCCAAATTTCCTGCATCGCACCATCTGTATCGAGACCTAGGAATTTCAGATTATGGCAAATATGCATATGCCCTGCATCACAGGCAGGACAATCACCACAATGGGCGAGCGGTCGCACGACCGCCTTTTGCCCGACAGTGACATGATCCACGTCCGCGCCCACCGCAGAGACAACACCAGACATCTCGTGACCAATGATGCGGTTAAACCCAACGCGCGCATCCATATTGCCATGGAACACATGCATATCGGTGCCACAGATGCCGCAATATGCGATACGGATCGCGACCTCACCTGCATCTGGCTGTTGCGCTTGCGTGTCCTTAACAGCAAATGTGCGGTCACCGTGATAAAAGGCGGCCTGAATAGTGTCAGACATAATGTTTCCTTAGGTATGGCCCATGCTTGCATGAGCAGCTTTGAGTTTATCCCAGTCAAAAGTCACACCAATGCCCGCATCATGCGGCGCAAGGGCGAGATGATCTTCAACCTGTAAGGGGCGTGTTGTGTATTGATCAATCGGAAAGCTATGCACTTCGAGCCAGCCAGAATGCGGCTGAGACGCCATGAGACTGACATGCAGCTCTTGCATCCCATGGCTGCACACTGGAATGCCGTGGTCTTGTGCCAATGCCGCGACCTCAAGCCAACCTGTCACGCCACCGCAATTGGAGGCATCCGGCTGAATAAAGCTTAGCTTTGCGTCGCGAAACGCATACTCAAATTCATGGATCGTATGCAGGTTCTCACCCATGGCGAGCGGCACACCACTTGCATCTGCGATCTGGCCATAGCCGACATAATCATCGGGGATTGTTGGTTCCTCGAACCACAAGACATCGAACTCAGCAAAGCCTTTGGCCGCCTCAATCGCCTGCGGTATGCTTAATGCATAATTGGCATCCACCATAAACGCATTATCGGGCCCGAGCACCTCGCGAATTTTGGCCGCGCGGGCGAGATCTGTCGCCAGCTCAGGTTGACCCACCTTGATCTTCACCCCGTTGAACCCCGCCGCGAGATACCCTTCGGTCTGGCGCACAAGCTTATCGAGCGGAAAGTTTAGATCAATGCCACCACAATACGCCTTGCACCTGTCATGCGCGCCACCCGCGAGCGTCCACAGCGGCTGGCCCGCGACCTTGCAACGGATATCCCACAGTGCAATATCAATCGCGGAAATCGCGAATGAGGCGATACCGCCACGCGCCACATAATGCACATGCCACTGCATCGCATCATAAAGCGCTTTGATATCTTCTGCGTCTTTCCCAATGAGGAACGGGATCAAATCATGGGTGATCATGGCGGCAATGGCACGGCCCCCCTTACCACCCGTATAGGTGTATCCGGTGCCTATCGCGCCATCTGATGTGTGCACCTGAACCGTGACCAGTTCAAAATGCGTATGGTCGCCATGCTTGGCATCTGACAAAACCTCTGCCAAAGGCACATCAAAGAGCTGGACAGTGATTTTATCAATTTTTGACATTGGCGGACTTTGAAAATGAACATCGCATCGTTTTGGTATGACAAAAATTGTGCATTCCGTCCAGATATGGAATACATAAACATAATGGATTTGCTTGGATGGCGTTTGGTTATACGAAATCCCAGATTATGCACAGAGAGATGCAACCTAAAGGAGGAGAGCCATTTTGACGGATAAAGCTGCTCATAAAACCCGGGCGGCGGACGATCTGGTCGCCCAGTTTGAGCAACAAATCCTTGATGGTGTGCTCAAGGCAGGCGCGGCATTGCCACCCGAGCGCGAGATTGTCGAAGGCCGCGGCGTGAGCCGCACCGTTGTACGCGAAGCACTGCGCATTCTTGCCAGCAAAGGGTTGATCATCACCCAGCCGGGATATCGCCCCATCGTTGCCGAACCTGGCTATGATGCCGCCGCTGGCGCTGTGGAAAGCGTTGTCACCCAGCTTTTGGTGCAGCCCGGCGGGGTGCGTAATCTGTTTGATTTTCGCATCCGAATGGAGGCGTCACTTGTGCGCGACGCTGCACTCAAGGCCACATCGGGCGATATTGCACGGCTTGAAATGGCGTTAGCAGATAATTTTGCCGCGATCCCAAATTCTGCAGCGTTCTATGCAACCGATACCGCGTTTCATGCGATCCTTTACGATATCCCGCAAAACCCAGTTCTCCCGGCTATTCACAAAGCTTATACCCAGTGGCTCTCTGGCCATTGGTCGAAAATGCCACGGCTCCCCTCGCGCAACCAGCTAAACTATGACGCGCATAAAGCTATATTTGATGAAATCCTACGCCGCGACCCTGACAAGGCCGAGGCGGCACTCAGAGAGCATATGAATTTCGCTTGGCAACAAGTCAGCACGACATTCGAAGGATTATAATAAGACCATGCAAGCCCAACCTATCCACATTGCATGCCTTGGCGAGGTCATGCTTGAACTGGTGTTAGGAGAGACTACGCAGGCCCAGCTTGGCATCGCTGGGGATACCTATAATACGGCTGTTTATATAGCCCGTGATCCGCGCATCACACAGGTTGACTATATTACTGGGCTTGGGGACGACAGTTTTTCAGACCGCATCCGCGCGCATATGCACAAATATAACATCGGCGATAAACGGGTTTTCACCCACCCTGCCCGTGGCCCCGGACTTTATGCGATCGAAACAGACGCAAATGGCGAACGCAGCTTTGCCTATTGGCGTAGTGAGGCTGCGGCGCGATGTTTGGGTGATCCTGATATGCCCGCAATCTCAGAGCTGCTCGATGGGGTATCGCATCTTTATTATTCAGGGATTTCGCTGGCTATTTTATCGCAAGGCAATCGTGATCGCCTGTTTGAGGCGATTACAGAATTTCGTGCCGGTGGCGGGGTCGTCGCGTTTGACAGTAATTACCGGCCACGGCTGTGGGCGAATGCTGGCCTTGCGCGCCAAGAAACAGCACGCGCTTGGCGCAATTGCGATATCGCCTTACCATCCGTTGATGATGAAATGGCCTTGTTCGGGGATCGCTCTGAGACCGATGTTTTGGCGCGGTTCGCGCAATACGGCGTGACCCAAGGGGCGCTTAAACGCGGTGAGAAAGGCCCCATTGGGTTAGACGGCACGGTCTTAGCCGCGCCTGCCAAGGCAGAACGCGTCATTGATACGACGGCCGCTGGCGATAGCTTTAACGCGCAGTTTCTTGTTGAATATATTTCTGGCGGAACACGCGAAAAAGCCATGGACGCAGGCCACAGGCTTGCGGCACAAGTTGTTGCACATAAGGGTGCGATCATTTTCTAAGGGGGGACGGAACATGATGACATGCGGTGTCATTGGTCTGGGTGATATGGGGTCTGGCCTTGCCAAGAACCTCATTGCAGCTGGTTTTGAAACATATGGGCTTGATCTCGACCCGGCGCGCCGCGCCGCATTTGAGGCGATGGGCGGCACATTGGCCATGGATGTCCCTGATCTAGGTCAGAGGTGCGATGCTGTCTTCGTCATGGTGATGAATGGCGATCAAGCCCGGTCTGTCATGCTGGGCGATACGGGGCTTTCACAGACGATGGCCGCTGGCGGCGCGATTATCCTTTCGGCCACGATCAAACCCGCAGAGGCGCGCAGTATTGGCGCGGATATGGCTGAAAGCAGCGTGCATTTGATCGACACGCCCGTCTCTGGCGGGTTTCCCGGTGCGCAGGGCGGAACGCTCACAATGATGGCCGCAGCCCCTGATGCGGTGCTCGACCAATTCGCCCCAGTGATGGAGGCGGTATCCGCAAACATCCACCGTGTTGGCACCCGCCCGGGCGATGGGCAGACCGTCAAAGCCTGCTTGCAATCGCTGATCGGCGCGCAATTCTCAGCCACATTCGAGGCCGCAGCCCTCGCCGCTAAGGCAGGTGTATCTGGGCAGGTCCTGCTCGATGTGTTTTCAACCTCATCGGCAGGGTGTGGCGTGGTCAATAACGCGCTTGAAAAGATCATTGATCGTCAGTTTGAAGGCACGGGCAGCAGTATCCACACCATGCACAAAGACCTTACCATTGCGATGGGTCTGGGTGAAGAGCTTGGCGTGCCGCTACATACCGCCGCCTCAGCCATGCAAATCTTTCACGCGGGGCGCACAAAATACCCCGATGGTGACAATTGGGTGTGCACAAGGGTCATCGAAGAAATCATAGGCGCTGAGCTTCACAGGGACGGCGCGAAATGAAGCTCGGGGTTATCTGTGATGGGATCAGCCGTGATCTAGGACACGCGTTAAATGTCATGGATGCGTTTGACCTGACCTATGCGGAATTGCAGTTTGTCGGGGACAAAGAGGTTGGCGATCATACGCCCCCTGAAATCCGCGACATCCATCAAATGCTACAGGACCACGGCAAGCCCGTGTCTTGCCTGTCGCGTCATGTGTTTGCGGGTCTCACAACCGCCAATAGCCCAGGTGACGATGCCCATACCAAACATATGGATGCGCTCAAACGCGTGATTGAGATGGCGCATATCGTCCAAAGCCCCTTGGTACGGATCATGACCAACAAAAAGGAACAGATCCTTTGGGGGCATGGTGGCGCTGAAAAATGGAATGTGGCGCATGGCGCATGGGATAAAACCCTGCCGCTTATCGCCCCAGCCGTTGATCTCGCCCGTGCTGAGGGGATCACACTCGCTGTGGAAACTGGCAATGGCACGATGGTCAATTCCAACTACACCGCGCGCAAACTGATCGATGATCTGAATGCAAAGGATGTGCTCAAGGTGCTATGGGACCCTGCCAATAATTGCTGGTGCCATGAACGCGCGTTTCCTGATGGCTATGACGCGGTCAAAGACGGCTATCTTGGGCATATCCATATCAAGGATGTCTTGGTTGATACCCCACGCGCCACATTAACGGTGAAACCCATGGGCGAGGGACAGCTTGCCGATCAATTTGCTCCTATGGCCGCAGCACTCCGCAAGGATAACTATGACGGCGTGATCAGCTTTGAATCTGTGTACCATCCCGGTAATGATGATTATGAGGCCGGGTTCAGGCAGAACATCGGATATTTTAAAGAACTGTTTCACGCATCATGAACAAACCCAATATCGTTATCTTTGGCGCGGGCCTGATCGGCCAGCGTCATGTTGAGCAAGCCATCGCGCAAGCAAAGCTGATCGCAATTGTCGATCCCTCTGACGCGGCGCGCGTGTTGGCAGAGAAACACGGCGTTGCCTATTTTGCAGACCCCGAAGACTGCCTTGCCTCAGTCACGCCCGATGGTGTCATCGTCGCAACCCCAAACCATCTTCATACTGAGCATGCATTGATGTGTATCGCGCGCGGCATCCCCGTATT
This sequence comes from uncultured Alphaproteobacteria bacterium, assembly GCA_929200295.1. GTDB lineage: Bacteria > Pseudomonadota > Alphaproteobacteria > Rhodobacterales > Rhodobacteraceae > Yoonia. Next base: position 18,685 of record CAKMZE010000006.1, on the reverse strand, counting down.
GATCGAAAAGCCAATCGCCGATACATTGGAAAACGCCGATCTGATTGCAAGCCGCGCAAAAGCCGCCGATGTGCCTGTTCTTGTCGGACATCACCGCCGCCATAACCCAATCGTCGCTTGCGCAAAGGCACAGATCGATAGCGGCGCGCTGGGGGATATCGTTGCGGTCAACGGGCAGTTTTGGCTCTATAAGCCCGATGATTATTTTCAGGCGGCCTGGCGCAAGGGGCCGGGTGCGGGGCCTGCCATGATCAACTTTATCCATGATGTTGATTTGCTGCGGTACTTTTGCGGAAATATCGCCGATGTGCAGGCGATGCGTTCAAATATCCAGCGTGGCCAAGATGTCGAAGACACTGCCGCCATCATGCTACGTTTTGAAAGCGGGGCTTTGGGCACATTTTCCATGTCAGATAGCATTGCCGCGCCATGGAGTTGGGAGATGACTTCTGGCGAAAACCCGATTTACCCACACAGACCGGGGCCATGCTATACAATCGGCGGCACACACGCATCGCTCTCTGTACCTGATTTGCGGCTTTGGGCACATGATGGGCCGCGCAGCTGGTGGACAGATATCAATGCAACTCAGCTTTCTGTTGAACACGCTGACTCACTGGTTCGGCAATTTGCGCATTTTCTCGCCGTGATTAATGGCACACCGCCTCTGGTCAGTGCACAAGAGGGGCGCGATAGTCTGGCGGCTGTGCTTGATGTTCTCACCGCCGTTTTACCAGGCACAAAAGGATAATCAGATGAAAATCACCCAAGTGCAAAGCCATATCTTGCAATATGACCTACCCGAAGAGCTGGGCTATTCACAGCAGTATTATGCCAAACGCACGGCGCATCTTGTTGAGGTTTCAACGGATGAGGGGATCACCGGCTGGGGCGAATGTTTTGGCCCTGGGCCGATTGCTATTGCCAACAAAGGCATTGTCGAAGGTGTCATCGCCCCGATGATCATCGGGCTCGACCCGATGGACCGGGATGTGATCTGGCACAAAGTCTATAATCTCATGCGTGATCATGGGCAAAAGGGCATGCCGATGCAGTCGCTCTCGGGCGTTGATATTGCGCTGTGGGATATCGCGGGCAAGATTATGGGTCAGCCGATTTATAACCTCCTAGGTGGGGCGCATCGCACATCTGTCCCTGCTTATGGCTATGGTATGATGCTCAAACGCGAGAGCCTCGCTGACCATCTGGCGCGATTTAAGGACGAAGCAGCGCGTATTCTTGACCATGGGTTCGTGGCCACAAAGATGAAAACCGGCCTCGGCCCTGAGGCCGATGTGCAGCTTTGCGCTGCCGTCGCCAAAGGGGTCGAAGGCAAGGGCCGCTTTATGGTGGATGCCAATCATTGCTACACGACATCTGATGCATTCTATGTTGGTCGCGCCTTGGACGAGATGGGCGCCTATTGGTTCGAAGAACCCGTCGCCCCCGAAGACCTAGACGGCTACCGTGAGCTGCGCGCTGGTCTCAAAACCAATATCTCGGGCGGAGAGGCCGAATTTGGGCGCTGGGGCTGGCGCGGTATCCTCGAAAACCGCGGGCTTGATATCGCACAGCCCGAGGTTTGCGCCTTGGGCGGGATCACCGAATATCAACGCGTTTTGGCGCTTTGCCACGCGCATTTCACGCCCGTGATTAACCATGTCTGGGGCTCTGCGGTCGCCGTCGCGGCGAACCTACACCTTTTGGCGGCGATGCCACCGATGCCCGGCGGGCTGCACCCTTGGGAGCCGATGCTTGAGTTTGATACCACCCATAACAGCTTTCGCGATGATTTGTTGACCGAGCCATTGGACATTTTGGGACAAGTACAACAAAACGCAGGGCACGTTATGATCCCGCAAAAACCGGGCCTTGGCGTTGAGCCTGATACAGATATGATTGCAGAATATAAGGTTGCGTAAGCCGCCATCATGAGATGAGGTAAACAATGTTTGACAAAGAGCTTCGCCGCTTGATCGACCCAACGCTCGACCGCATTGGTCAAAGCCTCGCCCAAAAAGGCGCAACAGCAAACGCGATTACATTGCTTGGTCTTGCCTTTGGGCTGCTTGCTGCGCTTTGCATTGCCGTGGGGTTGCCGCTGCTTGCTTTGGTGCCGCTTTTGCTTAGCCGGGTGGCCGACGGGCTGGATGGCGCGGTGGCGCGGGCAACGCAGAAAACAGATTTTGGCGGATACCTCGATATCTCGGCTGATTTTTTGTTTTATGGCGCGATCCCCATGGCCTTTGTCTGGCTCGATCCTGCGCAAAATGGGGCCGCTGGCGCGTTTTTGCTCACCGCGTTTTATTTCAACGGCAGCACGTTTCTTGGCTATGCGATCCTCGCGGAAAAGCGCGACATGCAGACCAACGCACAGGGGGTGAAAT